>CAZNSB010000826.1:0-1994 GCA_964575155.1 uncultured Planctomycetaceae bacterium
GGCGGAGTACTTCAACAAGATCGCCGCCCGGATCGGGGCCAAGCCGGTTACCAGGAAGGTCCCCTACAAGCTGGTCCGGAGCATCGCCTTCCTGATGGAGGTGTTCGGGCACGCCGTCCGGAAGCGTAAGCCGCCCCTGGTCACGCGGTACTCGGTGTGGCTGATCGGCCGGCGGTGCTTCTTCAGCACCCGGAAGATCGAGAGCCAGTTGGGGTGGAAGCCGGCCGTCGGCTACGACGAGGGCATCGCCCGGGCGGTGGACTGGGCGCAGCAGCACATGCAATAGTCGTTGGCCCCTATCGACTTGGGACCGGGGGTCGCTGGCGTCCGGCCCGCCGGCCGTCGCGTGGCCATGGCGGCAACTCGCCCCTGCCGGCCGGCCCCAAACGGAAAAAAATCTCCCCAGGTAACCCTGGACTTCACGAGGGCCGGTGGATATACTTGGGTTGTCGCCGGAAGCCCGACGTGCGGTTGGACTTCCGACGACGCTGGCGAAGGCCTTCCTCCAGCCTTCAACCGAGCCGACGCCTTCCCCTCGCAGGCTCCGGCAACGCGCTGCTGGATTGACGTGTCAGAGATGAAAGACGGTCGGGACGGCCGAAGCCGCCCCGACCGATTCGGCAGGTGTGCACAAGGTCCTTCCGCAGGACCCGCGCATCGGCGATTAGGACTTTGGGTCGGGGGTCTTAATCAACGATTGCATGCACACCTGCCTTTCTTGCGCAGCGCCCCGCGGGTGCACGTGGGCTCCCGCCGGCGCTTGTAGCGACTTCAACGGGTCCCGGTCCGGCCGGCTCATCCTCGCCCTTCCGCCACGGCCGTCTCGATCTCCGCGATCAACTGCTCCAGGTCCAGCGGCTTGGGCAGGCAGAGCTTGACCCCGCACTCCATCGCCTGCTGCGTGCTCTCGGCGGAGGAATAGGCGGTCACCGCAATGACCGTCGCCCCGCGGGTGCCCTCCTGCGACTTGATCAGCCGGGAGACCTCAAACCCGTCCATCCCCGGCATTCGCAGGTCGAGGATGACCACGTCGGGTCTGAGCGTCGCCACCAGCGTGCCCGCCCGGAACCCGTCGTGGGCCTCGGTCACCTCGAACTCCGGATGCCGGGTCGCGATCAGCTTGGCGATCATCCGCGTGACGGGCGGCTCGTCATCGACAATCACGACCCGGACGGGAGTGGTCTGAAGCTCGGCGGGGACGGGCATGCCGTGGGCCTTCAGGAACTCGACCAGGTCCTCGGCGACGACGCGCCGGTGCCCCCCGGGCGTCCGATGAGCCTTCAGCAGCCCGCCGTCAACCCAGTTGGCGACGGACCCCGGGTCGACCTGGAGCATTTCCGCGACGTCGAACGTAGACAGCTTTCGCCCTGGAGACATCTTACAGCTCCGGGCCGAACCGGCCCGTGCCGGCCCCGAACCCAAGGCCGGGAACTCCCTTCCACCCTACCATCTCGCAGGGGAATGCAAAACAAAAATAATTACAAAATCGAGAATTGTCGGAAAACGCCCCGCCCCCGGCGCCTTTGACAAACCTCGCCCTGTCAGCTACCCTTGAGCGAGCGTCGCGCTTCGAGCCGGAAGGTCGCGACTGCCGGGGAGGCGGCAGAAATGGACGAGAACCCGGTCGGACTGGTTACGGGAGCGGCCCGGGGCATCGGGTCGGCGATCGCAGTGGAGCTGGCCCGATCCGGTCTGGACGTGGCCCTGCTGGACGTGGCCCAGACCGACCAGACGGCCGCCGGCGTGGAGGCGGCGGGGCGCCGGGCGCTGGCTGTCGGCGCCGACGTGACGAGCCCCCGGCAGCGAGACGGTGCGCTGGAGAAGGTCGCCTCGGAGTTCGGCCGGCTTGACGTGCTGGTCAACAACGCGGGCGTGGCCCCGGCCGGCCGCGCGGACATCCTCGACGCCACGGAGGAAAGCTACGACCGGGTCATGGACGTCAACCTGAAGGGCCCCTACTTCCTCACCCAGGCCGTCGCCAACTGGATGATCCG
>CAZNSB010000827.1:0-1989 GCA_964575155.1 uncultured Planctomycetaceae bacterium
GAGAGCCCGACCTGCTGACCTACGTCTACGCCAACGGCGTGCGGATGTACCACGCCCGGGGGCCCAAGAGCCGCGCCATCCAGATCCTCGGCGACCGCGGCGCGGTCATGATCGACCGCGGCGGGCTCTCGACCGACCCGCCGGAGATCATGAAAGAGCCCCTCGGCCCGAACGAGGTGCACCTGTACCGCAGCGGCGGTCACCACGCCGACTGGCTCGGGGCCATCCGCCGGCGGACCCGCCCGGTGGCCGACGTGGAGATCGGCTGCCGCAGCGTGACCGTCTGCCACCTCGGCAACATCGCCTACTGGCTCGGCCGGGCCATCAAATGGGACCCGGTCAACGAACAGATCATCGGCGACGACGAGGCCGCCCGCTGGCTCGACCGACCCCGCCGCGCGCCCTGGCACCTCTATTGAAAGAAAGGATGTCTCGATGAAGCCTTCGAGGGCACTTGCACTTTCCGCGGTCGTGGTCTTGGCCGCTTCGGCGGCATTGCTGCCGGCGGCCCCGGCCGACGAGGTCAAGGTCGAGGACCTCATCAACGAGTTCACAGGCAAGGCCGAGGCAAAGAAGCGCACGCCCGAGCAGCTCCGGTCGGCCTTCGCCAGAGTTCTCGAGCACCTGGTCCCCGCCATGGGCGCCGAGAAGCCACCCGACCGCAAGAACGCCCAGTCCACGCTGGAGCGGATGTGCCACCGGGCCGGGGCCCCGGGGGCCGAGGGCCCCCGGCGGGTGCTGTGCGAGGCCCTGGCCGCCGAGCTGGGCGGGAAGGCGCCGCTGGAGGCGAAGGTCTGGATGCTCCGGATGATCCAGCACATCGGCCGGGACGAGTCCGTCGCCCCCCTCGCCGCCTGCCTGAACGACAAGGACCCGCGAATCCGCGAGTGCGCCCGCCGGGCGCTCCAGGCCAACCCGACCCCCCCCGCCGGCAAGGCCCTGCGGGGCGCCCTCGCCGCGGGCGGGGACGCCGAGCGGCGGGTGGCGATGATCAACGCCCTGGGCTACCGCCGCGACGCCGACGCCGCCGGCGCCATCGCCAAGATGCTGGGGTCGAAGGAGGCGTCGGTGGCCACCGCGGCCGCGGCCGCGCTGGGGAAGATCGCCGGCCCGGAGTCGGCGAAGGCCCTGGCCGGCGCCAGGGCGAAGGCCGGCGGCGAGGTCCGGGCGGCGATCAGCGACGCCTACCTGCTGTGCGCCGACAAGCTGGCCAGCGGCGGCAAGGGCAAGGACGCCGCCGCCATCTACGAGCAGATGTACGCGACCGGCGAGCCGACGCGGGTGCGTCTGGCCGCCCTTCGCGGGCTCACCCAGACGGGCAGCGAAAAGGCCGCCCCCCGCGTCATCGAGCTGCTCCAGGCAGAAGACCCCCCCCTGCGGGCCGCCGGAATCCTCTTGGTCCGCGAGGCGCCTGGACAGGCGGCGACGAAGGCCTTCGCCGCGGCCGTGGGGAAGCTGCCCCCCGCCGTGCAGGCGGAGGTCCTTGGGGCGCTGGGGGACCGGGGGGACGCGGCGGCCTGCCCGGCGGCGGTGTCGGCCGTCAAGAGCAAGGAAGAGCCCGTCCGGCTGGCGGCCATCGCCGCGGTGGGCTCACTCGGCGACGCCTCCACGGTGGACCTTCTGGCCGGGCTGGTCCTGGGCGGCGGCAAGCCGGGCGACGCCGCCCGCAGCAGCCTCAACCGCCTCCGCGGGGCGGGCGTGGACGAGGCCATCCTGGCCAAGATGACCGGCGCCGACGCGACAACCCGCGTGGCGCTGATCCGGACCCTCGGTGCCCGCAAGGCCCGCGTGGCGGTTCCGGCGCTGCTGGCCTCGGCCGGAGAGAAGGAGGCGCCCGTCCGCCTGGCCGCGATCGAGGCGGTGGGACACGCCGGCAGCGAAAAGCAGGTCCCCGCGCTGATCGACCTGCTGATCAAGGCCGCCGACCCCGCCGAGGCCAAGGCCGTCGAGAAGGCCGTCCTGACCATCGCCGGGCGGGTGGGGAAGGAC
>CAZNSB010000828.1:0-434 GCA_964575155.1 uncultured Planctomycetaceae bacterium
GAGCACCTCCAGGCCGGTGGCGACCGACACCACGTGCAGGCCGTCGCGGGCCGAGACCGCCAGCAGCTTGCCCTTGGGGCCGAAGGCCGTGGCCATGATCTTGTCGGCGTCGGGCAGCAGCCGGCGGACCACCCGCCGGGCGGCGACGTCGTAGAGCGCCACGGCCTTTCCGAAGCCGCCGATGGCGAGTGTCTTTCCATCCGGCGAGAAGGCCAGCTTCCCCACCCACCCCCAGTGCCTCGGCGGGGCGAGGACGACCTTCTCGATCGCCGCCCCCGTCCCGACCTCCCACAGCCGGACGCTCTTGTCGTCGCTTCCCGAAGCCGCCACCCCGCCGTCCGGCGCGATCGCCACGCTGGTGACGAAGCCCTCGTGCCCGGCCAGCACCCGCATCGGGCGGAGGGCCTCCGGGCCCGCGGGCGGGCCGCCCGCCC
>CAZNSB010000828.1:444-1988 GCA_964575155.1 uncultured Planctomycetaceae bacterium
GCCCATGGCAGGATCGCGCACAGAAGGACTCCGACCCTTGTCATCGCCATCCTCGCTCCCGTTCGGCAGCCGGCACGACCGTACCATTGGACGCCGGAGTGGGCGAGAAGTTTCGGCGGGGCCGCCCCCCGGCGGCGGAATTCCGGGCCCGGGCCCAAAACGTATCGTACGTTTCCGGAGAGGGAGACCTGAGACTCAAACGCCGTTGCAGAGAAGCTGGAGGGACGCTGGATGCGTGACTGGCTGGGCAAGCCGCTGCTGATCGTCGCCGTCATACTATTGGCCCTGGTGATCTTCTCGGTGTGGTACCTCTGGCCGGGCCCCGCCGCGGCGGGGGCCGCCGACAACTTCGCCACGCCCCACCAGCGTCAGGTGCAGGAGCTGATCCGGCAGATCGAGCGCGGGCAGTGAGCGCCCGCCCGCGGCGAGCCCAAGACGAACAAAGAAAACCCAGGTCCGAAGCACGAGGTCGCCGTTGCCGGGTCTCGGGCTTCGGATCGTTTTTTTTTGCGCCGCGTCTCCGGCGGCGGCGGCGGGGGCTGCCTAAATGGCCGACGCCGGGCGCCCCGGCGGCATTTTGACAGTCGATCTCCTCGGAAGGCACAATTCCTTAAGCACTTGCGCCTTTGGCCCGCCCTTTGCAATTGCCTGCTCGGTGAGTGCAGGAGACAAGGATATGCGCCTGGACAGGTTGACGGTCAAGGCCCAGGAGGCGATCGCCGCCGCCCAGTCCGTCGCGTCGGAGCGCGGGCACGTACACGTCGGCCCGCTGCATTTGCTCGGCGCCCTGCTGGGACAGGACGGGGGCATCGTCGCGCCGCTCCTGGAGAAGATCGGCATCGCCGCCGACCGCGCCCGGCAGGTGGTCGAGGCGGAGCTGGGCCGCCTGCCGAGCCAGTCCGCCCAGGCCGGCATGGGCATGGCCCCGGCCCTGAACGAGGTCTTCGGCGCCGCCGAGAAGGAGGCGAAGACCCTGGGCGACGAGTACACCTCCACCGAGCACTTCCTGCTGGCGCTGGCGGAGGCCGACTCCCCCGCCCGCGAGGTTCTGGCCGCCCTGGGGGCCGACCGCGGCGCGATCCTCTCGGCCATGAAGGACCTCCGCGGGACCCAGCGCGTCACCGACGCCAGCCCGGAGGAGAAGTACCAGGCCCTCCAGCGGTACGGGCAGGACCTGGTGGACCTGGCCCGGCGGGGAAAGCTCGATCCGGTCATCGGGCGGGACGAGGAGATCCGCCGCTGCATGCAGGTCCTCTCCCGGCGGACCAAGAACAACCCGGTGCTGATCGGCTCGCCGGGGGTGGGCAAGACCGCGATCGTCGAGGGGCTCGCCCAGCGAATCGTCAACGGCGACGTGCCCGCGGGGCTGGCCGGAAAGACCGTCATCGCCCTGGACATGGGCGCCCTGCTGGCCGGGGCCAAGTACCGCGGGCAGTTCGAGGACCGACTCAAGGCCGTCATCAAGGAGGTCACCGAATCCGACGGGCGCATCATCCTCTTCATCGACGAGCTGCACACCGTCGTCGGCGCCGGGGCCGCCGAGG
>CAZNSB010000829.1:0-1977 GCA_964575155.1 uncultured Planctomycetaceae bacterium
CCTCGCGGACGTTCGGGTCCTCGCGCCGCCCGTTGCGGGGCAGCCAGACCTTGTGCGCCACTCCGGTGTCCGGGCTCGTGCCGTCCCGCTGGCAGGGGTTCACGTTGACGTAGCACCCGTTGCCCCTGGCCGTCCCGTCCGTCACCCACGCCGGGTACGCCGGGTCCGATCCGGGGGCCTTGCCCCACAGCCCCGCCGGCGGCTCGATCCCGACGCGCACGACGGCCCACTTCGCCCCGGTGCCGCTCTCGGCCCACACGATCTGCGCCCGGCCCGTGTCGTACGTCCGCAGCTTGGCCTTGTCGGCGCTCTTCGTGTCGGCGTACTTGTGGGCCGTGTCGATCACGTCCAGGTAGGCGACGGTCAGCCCGCTCATGACGCACGGCCCGAAGGCGCCGGACTTGATCGGGGTCAGGGCGATGGCGAAGTCGCCGGCCTGGTCGGCGGTCGGCGTCTGGCCCACGAGGGCCGGGGCGTTCTTGAACCCGTCCGGGTTGTCCGCCGGCGTGAAGGTGACCCCGGTGATCGACATGACGCCGAAGCGGTCCAGGTCGCCGCCCGTCGAGTTCTTGACCAGCATCACGTCGCGGTCGGAAAGCGCCCTGCCCCATTGGCCCGCCGTCCCCTGGCCCACCCCCTTGACGAACATGGCCGCATCCACGAACTCGTTCCAGTCCGCGGCTCGGATCACCAGCGGATCGCCGGGCTTGACCTTTCTCATGACGGATCACAGCTTGCTGAAGTCGCCGGTCTCGTACACCTGCTCCACGTAGGCCGCCAGCGGCCGCTTCACGATGGCCTTTGCCGTGGCGTCCTCGACGTCCTCGTACCGCACCCACAGGTATTCCCAGCCCTTCTTGGCCGGCACCGTGATGTCGCCCACGGCGATGTTGGTGCGGTTCGGGCTGGCCGCGAAGCGGTAGGTGATCTCCCACTGGCCCTTGCCGATGGTCTTGCCCCCCGACGCGCCCAGGAATAGCAGCTCCCCGGCCTGGAACGTGATCGTCGCCCCGTTGACCGTCAGCACCACCTGGGCGTTGTTGACCTTCCCCGTCAGGGCGTACACGTCGCCGAGGTAGGCGGTCGTCACGCTGTCGAGGTACTTCGTCAGCTCGAAGTTGAACACCGGCGTGGTGATGTCCACGCCTTCCACGTTGTCGGCCGTCACGGCGATGGCGCCCTTGAAGTCCGGGGCCGTCTTGCCGGGGGCCGGCGTCTTGCTGACCGTGGACAGGCTGTTGGTGATGTGCTGGCTGCCCCCGCCGGTGTCGAAGCTGAACCGGGTGGCGGTGTCGGAGGGGTCCAGGGCGTAGCGGGCCGTGCCGATCCAGCGGCTCTTGTCGTCCGTCGGCTCGACGCCGCACTCCTGGCGGTTCATCCCCTTGTGCGTCGCGGGGGCGACGGACTTGAGGCTGGTCAGCGCCGCGTCTTCATCGGTCGTGCCGTCGATGTCGTACAGCAGCTCGGCCGAGCCCTGCTCGCCGGACTCGTCCTTCGTCAGCTGGCCGCTTCCGAGTTTTTCCTTCACGGTGACGGCCATCAGGCGAACCTCTGGCCCCGCTTCTGCTCGTCGTTGATCTTCTTGGTGTTTCGCGCGGTGTCCTCCGTCGCCTTGGCCGTCCGTTCGGTGGCGCTGGACTGGGCGGCCAGGCCGAAGGCCGCGGCGGCGCTGAAGGTGCCCCGGACGGTGATCTTGTCGGTCATCTTCCGGAAGTCGGTGGCGACGGCGCCGATCCGGGACATGATGTCGTCCAGGCTGCCCGGGCCTTCCAGCTTGCCGGGGCCTTCATCCTTCTCCCGCTCCTTGGCGGTGCGTTTCCGCTTGGCTTCGGCCGCAGCGGCTTTGAGGTCATCGCGGGCCTGGCGGACGGCCTCCTCGGCCAGGCGAACCTTCTTGTCGTACTCGTCGTCGAGCGACTTCTCGACGGCGTCGTGCTCGTCCACGATGTTCCGCAGCGTCGCGTCGTGGACGGCCTT
>CAZNSB010000830.1:0-1977 GCA_964575155.1 uncultured Planctomycetaceae bacterium
ACCGGACATTTCTATTCGGCTCAAACACCGGACATTTCTATTTGGGTTTGACATCACGGGTTCCTGACGCCTCTGTTTTCCCGCTGCGGGTGAGGCCGGTGCGTCGGGCGGAGAGCTGGCGGCGGCGCGGCGGAGGGTGAACCGTGGGAGACCGCGGGGCGAGGACCACGGGGGCAGCCGGGCCGCCGCGACGCCGGGGCTGGAGCAGGCCCCCGGCCCCCGCGCCCGGCCGAGACAACCGTCGTCAACAAAGTAGCCTGTCCCCTTTGTCCTCCCTTTGTCCTTTGTTCCCTCTCTGCGGTAAATGCTTTTTCCGGGCTACCACGAGGACCCGCCGCTGTCAATCAAAGGTTTCTCGACCCCTTTCTTCTTCTTCCTGTCTTTCCGTCACTTGCGCTTGTGTTCGAGGCGCCGCAGGGCCTCTTTGACGTAGTCGAGGGCGACCTTGTCGGTGCTCTCCTGCTGGAGCTTCTTGAGGGCGGGAACGGCCTCGGGCGCCTCCATCGAGTTCAGCGCCAGGATCGTGCGCCAGACGATTCTCTTGTCCTTGTGATACAGGAACGGGATCACGTCCCTGGCGGCGGAGCGGTAGTTGCCCAGCGTCTCGATCGTCCGGCTGAGGAGGTTGAGGTCGTCGGTCTTGAGGTGGGGCAGCAGCAGCGGGACCACCTGGCGGCCGCGGCCGCTGAAGCGGCAGTCGACGAGCTGGCCGATGGCCTTCATCGCGATGGCCTTGTCGGGGCTCTTGGTCGCCTCCAGGAGCATGGGGAAGCCCGACCCGTCGCCGGAGTAGCAGGAGATGATCGCCGCCTGCAGGGCGATCTCCGCGTCCTCGTGGGCGTACAGCCGCTTCACCATGGCGGTGATCTCGCCGCGGTGTTTCCCCGTGCCGTGCCAGTTGCTCAGTTTCGACAGCGCCTCCAGGGCGATGGCCTTGTCCTTGCCTTCGGCCAGGCGGATCAGGTCCGCCGCGACGTCCACGTCGACGTCGGGTGAGCCGCGCAGCCGCATCGTGCGCAGGACCATCGCCCGATTGGACGCGGCCAGGAAGCCCTTGAGGATCGCCTTGGCCTCGGGTGTGCCGTGGGAGTTCAGCTGGTCGATGATCTGCCTGAGCAGCATGTCGCGCAGGCGGATATGGAGCATGCGGGAGGCGGCCTGGGGGCCGATGCCCTGCCAGCCGAAGCCCTGCCGGCCGCGGCTGGGCGACGGGACGGTCATCACCTCCGGCATCCGCTGGATGCGGGCGACGAGGGCCCGCGCGGTCCGAAGCTGCTCCTTTGCCGGCAACGCCTTCCACGTGGCCACGACGTTGCGGACGCGGACGGCCGCCGACGCCGTCTCCCGCCGCCACGCGGCGATGACGAACTTGGCCCGGACCTCCGTCTCGGGATACTTCTCCTTGGCCACCAGGGCGACCACGGCGTCGAGATTTGCCGGCCCCAGCGCCTCCAGCTCCGCCGAGGCCGCTTCTCGCACCTCGAAGGATTCATCGTTCAGGCGGCCGTAGATCGCCTTCAGCCGCTCGGGGGGCGCGGGCTTGGGCGCCCCGAGGGCGAGCCACTTCTTCATGAGGCCGACCAGTTGCTGCGGGGTCTGCTTCCGGGGGTTGAAGCCCTTGCTGGTCAGGACGCTCAGGTCGACGCCATCACCGTCGGCGCCCGCGGCGACCGGCCCGGACAAGCCCGGCCCAGCGGCAGCGGCCAGCACGAGGCAGATGGACAGGCATCTGGTGGCGTTCTTCATGGTCTGCGATGGCTCCCAGCAACGATCCCGTTGGTCGTCTACCGGGGACAAAGGGGTCGGGAACCTTTTCGCTCCCAATGCTTGATCAAGTCTCCCACCGATTGCTGCTCTCGGCGCCCGCAGCATGATGCCGCAAGACTAGCACAAGGCGTCGCCGCTGTCAATCGAAGGTCCCTGACTGTCGAACCCGAATAGTAATGTCCGGTCTTAACCAGATAAGAATGTCCGCTT
>CAZNSB010000831.1:0-1929 GCA_964575155.1 uncultured Planctomycetaceae bacterium
GGTACGTGTCGAGGGCGATCTGCGCCGACTCATTGTCGCCCGTCGCTTTCGCGTACTGGCTGAAGGCCATGGCCGCGAAGCAGTCCGAGAAGATGTTGTACGCCACGACCAGCGGCTTGCCCTGCCGGTCGAGTGCGAAGTACCAGTTGCCGTCCTCGTCCATCCCGTGCTCGCGCAGGAACCGGGCACCCGCCTCGGCGATCCGGAGCCATTCAGGATTCCTTTCCAGCCGATTGTAGAGCGCCGCGAACATCCACACCTGCCGCCCCTGCAGCCACACGAACTTGTCCGTGTCGAACACGCTCCCCGCGCGATCCAGGCAGGTCAAGTACCCCCCGCACTCCTCATCCACCGAGTGCTTCACCCAGAACGGGATCACGTCGCCCAGCAACGCGTCCCGATACTGCGCCGCCAGTTCCTCGAAACCCGCTCTCATCATTCCCTTCCCTGCTTCTCGTGTCGCGGTTCTGGTGTGCTCCCCGAAAACAGGTCCAGAAGTTATGAGAGTCTCTGTAGGATTGGGTGATAGGGAAGGAGGCTCTCAGGATGAAGCGGACACGGCATACGCCGGAGCAGATCGTGCGGAAGTTGCGTGAGGCGGAGGCGGACCTGGCGGCGGGTCGGCCGATTGGCGAGATCTGCCAGAAGCTGGGGGTCAGCGAAGCGACGTTCCACCGCTGGCGCACCCAGTACGGCGGGATGAAGGCGAGGGAGATGAAGCGGTTGAAGGCGTTGGAGCAGGAGAACCGTCGGCTGAAGCACATCGTGGCGGACCTCGAGCTGGACAAGGCGATCCTGAAGGAGACGTTGCAGGGAAAAGACTGAGCCCGCCGAAGAAGCGGGCCATCGTGAAGCGAGTGCAGACGGCGTTGGCGGTCTCGGAACGCCGGACATGTCGCACGGTTGGTCAGCCGCGCTCGACGCAGCGCTACGCGGCGCGCCGGCCGGCCGACGAGCAGCGCCTGGTCGAACGGATGTTGGCTCTGGTGCGGCAGCATCCGCGGTACGGCTACCGGCGGATCTGGGCGATGCTCAGGCGTGAGGGCTGGCGAGTGAACCGGAAACGGGTGTACCGGCTGTGGCGTCGCGAGGGCCTGAAAGTCCCGCGCAAGGCCCGCAAACGGCGTTGTCTGGGCTCTGGGGCAAGCGGGTGTGCACGGCTGCGGCCCGCGCAGAAGGACCACGTCTGGGCGTGGGACTTCATTCACGACCGCACCACGAGCGGAGGGCCGCTCAAGTGGCTGACCATTGTGGACGAGTACACGCGGGAATGCCTGAGCCTGGTGCCGGCTCGAAGCCTGACGGCCGCAGACGTACAGACGGAATTGATCGGGCTGTTCCGTCAGCGGGGCGCGCCGGGGCACATCCGGTCGGACAATGGCCCGGAGTTCATCGCTGGGCGGCTGCGGTCGTGGCTGGCGCGGGCGGCGGTCAAGACGCTGTATGTTCAGCCCGGTGCGCCCTGGGAGAACGGGTATGCCGAGGGGTTCCAGAGCCGGGTGAGGGACGAGCTGTTGAACGTAGAGGAGTTCGCCAGCGTGCGGGAGGCAGAGGTGCTGGGCGCGATGTGGAAGCGGATGTACAATCACGAGCGTCCGCACAGTGCATTGGGGTATCGGACACCGGTCGAATTCGCGCGGGCGTGTGCGGCTCCAGGCCTCGGTTCCCTCGGCCCTCCGCCACACACGCCACTGGCCCAGGAGACTCTCATAGCAACTGGTACATAGAATGGGGGCAGGCCAGCCCCCCGATGAACACCTCTCAAACTCTCGAAATCTCTCCTTAACAACCCCCTCAAATTTAACGCGCCCGTCACCAGCGGACCCCATAGAGATCTCGAACCATCGCACGACGGACGTGTTGTAGCCGTGCCCGAGCATCTCGTTTGACAGACATGACTCGCCGAATGACCGCGGCCCTTTTCCCTTG
>CAZNSB010000832.1:0-1928 GCA_964575155.1 uncultured Planctomycetaceae bacterium
TACGGTCCGCCGGGGACGATCCAGGTGTTTTTCAATGGCGGCGTCGGCGGCATGACTTTCTCAAGAACGCATTTCTCCATCACGCGCTTTGCCAGTGCGAGCACCTCGGCGCTGTTGGCCTCGAAGAGCGACCCCATGTCGAGCGGCGCAGGTTCAGAGGCGCCGACGACATCGCCTAACGCGCTCGCCAGCGACACTCCGCCGACCGTCTTGAGAAACTCACGCCGTTTCACGTCCTGGTCTCCGTGTTCGTCCGGCGTCTGCGCATCGGCAGCCGCTACGCGCTAGGCAAGGGCATCTGTGGCCCTCTACGCCTGCCGTACCGGGTTCCGGGCTGCAGTTGAGGGGCGGCTATCCGCCGTCGCCTGCATCCGGCTTGCTCTGTTGTGAGGTGCCAAGCGGCTTACTTGTTATCAGGCCAATGCCTCTGCCCTTGTTGCCAACGGCACAGTAGAACATGTAGTAGGTGTCGTTGGCGGGGTCCCAGACGAGGGAGATCTTGTGGGCGTACTTCTTGTCCAGCCCGGACGGGTTTCCGCCGGCCTTGTAGATCGGGTCGGGGTCAACGGCCCAGTGGTACAGATAGCGCGAGAAGGCAGTCATGACATGCGCGCCGCCGCGCCCCACGCCGAAGAAGAAACTGACCCAGTGATCGCCGTCCCGGAAGACCTTTCCGTCGGACGAGAACTTCTCGTTGTAGCTGCCCTTGGGGCCATTGGGGATCACGGGGTTGTGGGCATACCTTTTCCACTCCAGGACGTCCTCGGAAAGGGCCAACCCCATTTGCTCGACATGCCCATTGGCCGCATTGTAGAAGTTGTAGAACTTGCCCTGGTGCTCGACGAGCCAAGGCTGGTAGATGCAGTCCTTCTCCCACGGGCCGCAGTCGGGCTGGTGGACCGAGAGAATGGGTCCGTCTTTCGCCCGGCGCCAGATGAGGCCGTCATCGCTGGCGGCCACGCCTTCGTAGCCCGGCCGCAGTTCGTATCCGCCTTGGCGGGGGTAGGCGCCGTAGAGGGTGAAGTGCCTGCCCTTGTGCTTCTTGAGAATCCGGGGCGCCTTGATGTCGTAAGCCTCGTAGAGGTAGGCGCCGAGCACGACACCGCCGTAATCGAAGGACCCTTTCGGCCCGTAGCCCATGGCAAGGCGCATCTTGGTCCAATGCAGAAGGTCCTCGCTTTCGGCGACGAAGGACTGGTAGCCCTTGCCGTCGAAGCCGATGAACGTCATATACCACCGCTTGTCGCCGGGCCGCCGGAAGACCGTGGGCACGTCCGTCATGCGGACCGTTTCATGTCCCTTGATGTTCGGCTTGGCCGGGATCACGTGGTCGGGGTAGTGGTGCCAGCCTCGGTATGGCGCAGACCAGCGCTTGACGGTGTTGGCGTCAATAGCAGTAGCGTCGTCCGCGGTCCGGGCCTTGCCGACGGACTGGCCGGCACGGCCGGCTCGTATCATCTGTCCCACTTCCCCGAGCGTTCTGACGTCGACGTCGCGGATCCTGCCCGCGTAGTTGGGGCCGACGTTGATCGAGAAGATGTTGCCGTGTTCCATCGCGCCCCGGTAGTCCTTGTACACCTTGCTTGCCGGATGGCAGAGGTTGTCGTGCTTGGGCAGCGAGTAGAACCACTGGGCCCCGCCCTTGTGCGGAGGGAGGATGGGGTAGGTGAACTCGGCGACCCGATAGCCCTTGAACGAGCCTTCGGCCCCCTTGTTGTATATGGACGCGTCCTTGTCGCCGAGCCTGCCGGGCCGCCCCCTCTCGCGCAGGCAGAGGCGTCCGGCGGGCTCCCCGTGGTTGAATCCGACAAATGTGTTGGGCTGAAACTGGTGCATCCATTCGACCGTTTCCTGGTGTGGCAGCCCGCCGGTACCGATCGCATGGTCCATCCACCAGAATTCAATGGGGCCGTAACCGGTCAATAGCT
>CAZNSB010000833.1:0-1923 GCA_964575155.1 uncultured Planctomycetaceae bacterium
CACCGCGCTCCCGTTGCCGTGCTGGCGTTGAAGTTGACAAAGTAGCGTTAGGCATGTCGCGCAGTGGGCCCGCCGCGCCAGATGCAGGACACAAGGGAGGGAGTCATCGATGTCCCGAATCATCGCCGCCGCCGCCATACGAGGCGCGCACAAACTCGCCAAGCAGGCGGAGGAGACGCTCGAACAGGCCATCGCCGAGAAAGGCGAGGACACCGCCGTCGAGTTCCCCAACACCGGGTACTACATCCCGATCATCTTCGCGATGACGGGGCGGAAGGTGGAGACCCTGGGCGACTTTCGGCCGGTGGTGGAGCAGATTCGCGACCTCCTGCCGCCGCTAGTCCGGGAGGACCTCTGGCTGCCGTACCTCGGCCCCACGCTCGACGCCGGCATGGCCACACTCTTCGCTGAGGAAATCATCGAGGCGTGCAAGTACGTCGTCGGCCCGAACCCGGTGGAGGGCATCTGGCTTGGCGCGGCCGACGACGCCATCCTGCGCGAGCGGGGCATCCAGTTCGTGGACGGCACGGCGCCCGGGTTTGCGGCCATCGCGGGGGCCGCGCCGGACACCGAGACGGCCGTGGCCATCGCCCGCAAGTGCCAGGAGCGGTCCCTGTACGTCTTCATGGCGGCGCACGACCACGGCACGAGTTTCTCGGAGCAACTGGCGGAGGCCGGCGTTCAACTCGGCTGGGACACCCGCCTTGTGCCATTCGGGCGGGGTATCTCCGCCGCCGTATACGCCCTGGGGTTTGCCGCCCGGGTGGGCATGAGTTTCGGCGGCATCGAGGGCGGCGACTTCCGACGCAACCTCCTGTACAACAAGAACCGGGTTTTCGCGTTCGTCCTGGCCATGGGCGAGGTCACCGATGAATGGTACGCCACCGCCGCCGGGGCCATCAACTTCGGGTTCCCGACGATCGCCGACTCCGACATCCCCCAGATCCTGCCCACCGGCGTCTGCACCTACGAGCACGTCGTCTCAAACGTGCCGCACAAGGAGATGGTCGAGAAGGCCATCGAGGTCCGGGGCCTCAAGATCAAGGTCTCGGAGGTGCCGATCCCCGTCGCGTTCAGCCCGGCCTTCGAGGGGGAACGCATCCGTAAAGAGGACATGCACGTGGAGTTTGGCGGCCAGCGGACCCCCGCGGTCGAGTGGCTGACCACCCGGCCATCCGAGGAGGTCGAGGACGGCAAGGTGGAGGTCATCGGCCCCGACGTCGATACGGTGGAGACGGGCGGCCGGCTTCCGCTCGGCATCCTGGTCGAGGTCTCGGGGCGCCAGATGCAGGACGACTTCGAACCGGTCTGCGAACGCCAGGTCCACACCTACTGCAACCACGCCCAGGGCCTGTGGCACATGGGCCAGCGGGACATCATCTGGGTCCGCTACAGCAAGGAGGCCTACGAGCGGGGGCTTCGCCTGGAGCACATCGGCAAGATCGTTCACGCCACCATGCACGACGACTTCGCCAACATCCTCGACAAGGTCCAGGTCAAGATCTTCACGGACGAGGAGAAGGTCGAGGCACTCCGCGAGAAGGCCCACGCGGTCTACGCCGAGCGCGACGCCCGCCTCGCCGGCCTCACGGACACCGACGTCGACACCTTCTACTCGTGCACCCTGTGCCAGTCGTTCGCCCCGAACCACCTGTGCATCATCACGCCGCAACACCCCGGCCTGTGCGGAGCGTACAACTGGCTCGACGGCCGGGCCGCTTATCAGATCAACCCCGCCGGGCCCAATCAGCCCATTGCCAAGGGCCGGACGATAGACGCCGGCAAGGGCGAATGGGAAGGAGTCAACAAGTTCGTCTACCGGCATTCGAATCATAAAGTGGAGCGGTTCTGCGCTTACAGTCTGCTGGAGGCGCCGATGACGGCGGTGGTGTCGGAAATGAGCCAGGTCCAATCGGCGCGGAC
>CAZNSB010000834.1:0-1918 GCA_964575155.1 uncultured Planctomycetaceae bacterium
ATGTACAGGTACGCCGAGTGGATGTTGTTCACCTTCCACCCCGGCCCGCCCCCGCCGCCGCCGACCGCCAGCGGGCCCGGCTCTTTCCACTTCTCCGACGTGGCGAAGACGATCCGCCGCGGACGCTGCTCCGGCAGGTTGGCAAACGGCGGCGCCGCCCAGTAGGCGAACCACTGGTGGACCGTCTTGGCGTTGCCGTAGCGGCTGCGGGCGTGGCGGATGAACTGGCGGACCGGGCGGGGGCGGGCGGCCTTCTCGTCCACCGGCTCGGCGAGACTGTTGGCGGCGGAGACCTTCGCGGCGTTCTCCGTGCCGTCCTTCACGGCCGTCACCGCGTAATATACCTTGCCGTTCCTTGCCGGGGTGTGGACGTAGTAGGCCTGCCCCGGCAGGACGGCGTTGTAGTCTCTCCCCACGCAGAACGTCGGGATCACGCTCTTGCCGTCCTCCCACTTGTCCCGGTACTCGCCCCACGAGTGCACCCACACGAACCCGCCCTGGTAGATGTCCAGCGCCTTGCTCTCGCCGACCAACTCCGCCCCGGCGAGGTTCGCGGCCGTGATCCGCCCCTTGCTGCGGTACACCCGGTACCGCACCTCCGGCACCTCCCGCAGCCGGACGAACGGCGGCATCCGCTGCGAGCCGTCCCCGATCGCCTTGTCCCGGACCGCCAGCCCCTGAAGCGTGCGAAGCGTCTTCAGCCTCACCGCCGCCGGACGCGGGTTCCCGCGCTGGTCCTTCCCCGCCTTCTCGGCGACGCCCTTGGGGACGTCCTCCACCCAGATGATCTCCTTGGCCGGCGGGCGGTAGCAGGGAAGCTCCTTCCAGATCAGCGCGGTCTGTCCGTTGTGGTGGACGGCCTTCAGCCCCTCCACCTGCGGGGGGAGCTTGTTGGGGTCCGGCCGGCCCTCGTAGCGGATCTCCAACTGCGTCTGCGAGGCCCGCCCGGAGAAGCTGACCAGGGCCAGGCCGAGGTTCTTTCCCGGCTCCGCCACCCAGCGCCGGACCGCCTCCGTGACGTCGAGGGAGCGGTACCACGGCGCTTCCAGCTTCAGGGCCGCCTGCCCGGGAACGGGCCCGCCGGTCTCGTCGAGCTTCTCGACGACGTAGATCCGGATGGGCTCCCGCGGCTGCCTGCCCGCCGGCCGCAGCGACGCGTGATGGACCTTGGTGCCTTTCGGCAGGGCCGAGAGGTCGAACACCAGCCGGGGAACCTTGCCCCTGGAAACCGCCTTGACCGTCCCGGGATGGGTGACGTTCCTGGCCTTGCCCCCCCAGCGTTCGACCAGCAGCTCCGCCCTGCCGGCCGCCGCCGGGGCGGCCCAGGCGCACGCCGCGGCCAGAAGCGCGCCCCGCAGCCGTTTGCCGTGTCCGTACATGGTCAGAATCCTCAAAAGGTTTGCCGTCCTGACAGCGGGCCTACCCCTGTAACACGCGCCTTCGGGCGAGGGTTCGTCCGTGTGTGCGGAATGTCCCGGGCGCCAAAGGAAACGCGCACGAGCTACCCCTGCAAGACGCGGACCCGCGCCCGGCGCCGACCCTGAGCGGTCCCCGGGCCAACCGCGGTCGAAAGACGGTGACGCGCGGGTGTTTCGGACTCCTCATGCCCTTCCGTCGAGAGCGCCCGGCCTATGCTTGTGCTTCTTCCGCCCAGGGCCGAACACGTCGTGGAACGAGAGCCAATACCACGCAACGCACATGGCCACGAGACCGGCCAGGACCAGCCCGGCGCCCCGCAGGGCCGCGCCCCCTCTGATACAGCGCCAGCCCCAGAGGATCAGCCATGCCGCCGACACCAGAAGAACACCCAGGAAAAGCAGCGCAAGCAGCCAGTTTCGCATGACTTGCTTCTCCCTGATTGGGGTACCACGAATCCTGCTGTGAGCGTGCCTGCAAGCCCTTGTGATCCCAGAAATGA
>CAZNSB010000835.1:0-1905 GCA_964575155.1 uncultured Planctomycetaceae bacterium
CTCGGCGATCCGCCTGCCGATCTCGGGCAGGGCGATCAGGAACTTGGCGTCCTTGGCGGCAATGGCGGCGGCGACCTCGCCCGGGGCCCGGACCAGCGCCCGCAGCGCCCGGCGGATGCCCACGCCCTTCACCGTCGTGAACAGCCGGAAAAACGCCCGGTCCGACTCGTTGACGAACCCCACCAGCCGGGGCTGCTGTGCCCCCCGCCCCGGGTCCCCCTCCAGGTAGTGGATGGTGTGCAGCACCACGTCCTCCCCGAGCCGGCGGGAAAGTCGCTCCACGTCGCACGCGGGGATCAGCACCTCATACCAGAGCCCCGCCCCCGCGTCGATCAGGACGGCGCCGTCGGCGATCTGCTCCAGCCTGCCTGTGATGCGGGCGATCACTTGTCCATTCTTTTAGCCGCGAACCGCGCGAACGAAAACAACTTTTCGTGCTGCTATTTGCCGCGAACGACGCGAACGAAAACGATTTTTCGTCTTGTTCGCGCTGTTCGCGGCTTTCTATTCCCTTTCCATTTGCCTGCCGGCACACAGGGCGATGGCCAAAGCGTCGGCCACGTCGGGAGGCTCGGGGCTCTCGCGCAACCGGCAGAGCGCGGTGACGGCCTTCTGCACCTGCTGCTTTGAGGCGTGGCCGTTGCCGGTCACGGCCCGTTTGACCATGGTGGCGGGGAAGTCGCGGACCTCCACGCCGGCGGCGGCGCAGGCGCAAAGGATGACGCCTCTGGCGTGGCCCATGAGGATGGCGGTCCGCGGATGCTTGTAGTGGGCGTAGAGCTTCTCGACGGCGGCGAGGTCGGGCCTCAGCTCCGCCAGCAGCGCCGACAGCTCCGTATCCAGCTTGGCCAGGCGCTGCGGCAGGGGTTCCCGGCGGTCGGTCTGTACGACACCGGCCTCGGCCACGGCGACGTCTCGGCCGCTTAGGTCGATGGCGGCGTATCCGGTCGTCTCCAGCCCGGGGTCGATTCCCAGGATGCGGCATGTGGACTTCCGCGTCCGCGGCATGGGTGCATGATAGTGGGAAAGCCGTGCGGACCGGAACGAAAAACGGCCCCGGGGCCGCCCCCCAAGCCCACGCACTGCGGTGCGTGGGGACCCCCCCGGGCCTCTCACTCCTGCCGCCAGACGGTGCCCTCGGCGGTGTCCTCCAGGGCGATGCCCACGTCCTTGAGCCGCTGGCGGATCTCGTCGGCGCGGGCGTAGTCCTTGCCCTTCCGGGCGGCGGCGCGGGCGTCGACGAGCTTCTGGATCTCCTCCTGCGAGACGGCCAGGGCCTCGGCCCGCATGTTCTCGAAGCCCAACCCGAGCACCTCGTCCATGGCCAGGAGGGTGGCGTAGGTCCGGCCCTCCCCGGCGTGCTCGTCTTTCAGGGCGGCCCACATGGCCGCCAGGGCGCGGGGCATGTTGAGGTCGGCGGCGGCGGCGGCCCGGAAATCCGTCATGTGCTCCTCGATGGGCTCTTCGTCGCCCCCGAAGCCCCCGCGCAGCTCCAGCACCCAACGCCTCAGCCGGGCGTACGCGCTGGCCGCCGCGGCCAGGGCCTCCCACGTGAAGGCCAGTTGCTGGCGGTAGTGGGCGCCGAGGAGGAAGTACCGGTACGCCAGCGGGTCGAACCCCCGCTTCACCAGCACGTCCAGGGTGAGGAACTCGCCGGAGGACTTGCTCATCCTGGCGTCCTCGCCGGCGGCGCCCCGGGGGAAGGTGAGGAACTCCCCGTGCATCCACCAGTTGACCCACTCATGCCCGAGGGCGGCCTCGGCCTGTGCGATCTCGTTGGTGTGGTGGACGGGGATGTGGTCGATCCCGCCGCAGTGGATGTCCAGCCGATCGCCCAGGTGCTTGATGGCCATCGCCGAGCACTCGATGTGCCAGCCGGGAAAGCCCACCCCCCAGGGGCTGTCC
>CAZNSB010000836.1:0-1896 GCA_964575155.1 uncultured Planctomycetaceae bacterium
AGCATGACGAGAAGCAGGCGTCCATCTTCGTCTACGAGGGGGAGGCCAAGGGCACCCGCAACTGTCGCATGGACACTACGATGGACATGACGCTCAGGCCCGGCGAGGCGCTCGTCTATCGCTGGGGCCACACGGAGCCGATCAAGTACCACGGCACGAATAAGCCCAAGTTCCCCGACGCGATCTGCAACAGTCTGTGGGAGTACCGGCCGGACTTCCCGAACGAGGTGTGGCGCAAGGGCGCCGAGACGGTCGAGAACATCCGGACGACGGCCGACGGACTGGCCGCCGAGGCCGGTCAGACGGGCACGATCGTGTGGAAGATGCGTTCGCCCTATCCGTTCATCGGAGGACATTTCGAGCTGGAGGGCCGCGGGGCGAAGATCGAGTTCTCCAAGGACGGCAAGGAGTGGACGGAGATGACGAGCGGCATCCTGGACTACCAATTCCCCTCCGAGTGGGGTCCCTTCCTGGAGTGCTTTCTCAAGTGCACGCTTGCGGGGGACGCTCGGCTGAAGTCCCTGGCCATCACCTGCGACGTGCAGACGGCCCCGCTCGGAATGCCGGGCATGGTTGTGGGCGGCAACCGGTTCGTCTACACGGACGAGTCGCCGGGCGAGCGGAAGGTCCGCATCACGCACGAGTGGGTGGAGCGTTCGGCCTCGCGGGCGCCCGTGGCGCCGGGCGCGCCGGTGTTCCCGCCCGACGGCGGTGAGACGGACGGCACGGACTTCGCGTTCCAATGGGAAACTGCGCAGGACCCGGACGGCGACCGAATCGCGGATTATCACTTCATGCTTTCCGACCGGCCGGACGTGAAGTGGCCGCTCTCGCCCAGTTTCTGGAAGCTCACCTCGCGCACCCCGGACAGGGGCGGGCCGCGCTACACGCTGCCTTACGTGGGGCTGCTCACGCCGGGGACGACCTACTACTGGCGCGTGCGGGCGAAGGACGAAGAGGGCGTCTGGGGCCCGTGGAGCCAGGTGTGGAGCTTCGTCCCGCAGGGGCCCACGCCGCCGCTCGACGTGACGCTTGACTTCGACTCCGAGCGGGGCGTGGGGATGCTCAAGTGGAAGCCCAACCCGGTCGGTCGGCCCGCCGTCAAGTACCGCGTCTACGGCAGCGACGAGAAGGGCTTCTCCGTCAGCGACGTGCCCTACGACGTTAACCTGGGCGAAGAGAGCACGCTGTCCTCCCCCTTCCCGGCGAACTTCGTGGCCGAGACAACGGACACGTCGATGCAGGTCGTCGGCGAGGGGCTCGACCTGGCCAGTGCCAACAGGGCCCATTACCGCGTGGTCGCCGTGGACGCCAACGGCAAGCGGAGCTGGTCCTCCGCCTACGCCGTCGCGCCCCGGCCCTTCATCTACTCGAAGCCGGTCAGCACGGCGAAAGTGGGGCAGGCGTATCGATACCAGGTCGCCGCCGTCCGTTCTCTCGGCGACGCGCGGAACCGCGGGGGGAAGGGCATGGGCTTCTGGGATGTCGAGCAGCCCAGGTTCGCCCTCGGAGGGGGTCCCGCCTGGCTCAAGATCGACGAGGCCACCGGTGTTCTATCCGGTACGCCCGACGGCGCCGGTGAGGCCGAGGTGGTTGTGAGTGCCTTGATCGACCGTGAAGTGCCGCAGCTCGACGAGACCGGGCTCAGTTGGGGAACCTACAAGGTCCTCAGCACATCCACGGAGAGGGTCGGCACGGCCACGCAGACGTTCGTCATCGCGGTGAAGCAGTAGAGCTGAGGGCACCCCTACTTCTGTCTGAGCGCTTTGATCGGCTTCGGCTCGGGCGGGCCGGCCTGGCGAATTCGCTGACCGACGGTCCGCCAGCGTCCGTGGCGGAACGCCCCGACTGAGAGCAGCCCGGCCACGAAGTTCGAGCAGGCCATGGCCGCCCACA
>CAZNSB010000837.1:0-1890 GCA_964575155.1 uncultured Planctomycetaceae bacterium
ACGTGCTCGATGGCGAAGTGCCCGTCCAGGAAGATCGCCTGGGCGCGGGTCAGCAGGGAGTCGTTGCGGTTGATGTGCTCCCACCGGGCCTGGACGGCGCAGACCGCCGGGTCGGTGAAGTAGTGAATGGAGTCGCGGAGGATGTGCGGCTCGGGGACGAAGTCGGCGTCGAAGATGGTGATGAACTCGCCGGTGGCGCGTTTGAGCCCGGCCTCCAGGGCCCCGGCCTTATACCCGATGCGATCGGGGCGGTGGATGTACTCGATGTCGAAGCCCGCCGCCCGGGCCCGCTCGACGGCTGCCGACGCGATCCGGACCGTCTCGTCGGTGCTGTCATCGAGCACCTGGATCTGGAGCTTCTCCGGCGGGTAATCGAGCTTGCACGTCCGGCGGATGATGCGCTCGGCGACGTACTTCTCGTTGTACATGGGGAGCTGCACGGTGACGCGCGGCAGCTCGTGCTCGGCGAACCTCCGAGAGAGCTTGGGGACCTTGCGCCGATGGCGGTAGTACAGGTACACCAGCAGGTATCGATGGAACCCGTACACGCACACCATCAGCAGTGCGAAGTTGTAGATTGCTATCAGAATCCGTTGTCCGAGAAGCGACCAGTCCATGGATTCTCGATCTTCCGGGCGAGCCCGCCGCCGAGCCCCGCCATGTCGCCATGATTCTAGGGCCACCTCGAAGGGCTGTCAAGCTGCAATGCCCGGCCGTTTCGGCCAGGGCGAGACCCGGACTCCCCGCCGCCTCTACGAACCGCTCTCGCGGCGGACGCTCAGGATCAGCACCGGCTCGACGGGAACGTTCTCGTGCCCGCCGAACGGCTCCTTGCGGACCTCGACGTTGCGGATCGCATCCACCACGTCCATGCCCTCCACGACCTTCCCGAAGACGGCGTACCCCCACCCGTCCGCGGCGCGATCCCGGTTCAGCCCGTCGTTGTCCACGACGTTGATGAAAAACTGGGCCGAGGCGCTGTGCGGCTCGGAGGTCCTGGCCATGGCGATGGTGCCGCGATCGTTCCTCAGCCCGTTGTTCGACTCGTTCCGAATGGGCTTGCGCGTGGGCTTCTGGGTCATGTCCGGGGCGAAGCCCCCGCCCTGGATCATGAAATTGGGCATCACGCGGTGAAAGATCGTGCCGTCGTAATGCCCCTCGTCCGCGTACCGAAGGAAGTTCCTCGCCGTGACGGGGGCCTTGGCCCCGTTCAGCCGGATGCGTATGGCCCCCTTCGAGGTGTTCACGACCACCACGGTATCGGGCACGGGCTCGTTCATGGTTGAATCCCTCTTCCCGGAGCAGCCCGGCTGGGCGGCGCCGACAACGATGATTGCCAATACGATGACGCTTCGTCTTGCACGCACCTTGTTGTTCCTCTTGCCCCGGCGGCCCCGGGCGGGCGGAGCCTACCGAAGGCTCTTCCTCATGGCTTCGGCCAGCTCCTCCAGCCGGCCGGTGGCATACCTCCCCGCCGGCCAGTTGAAATGGAACGCATCGCCCGCATCGCGGGGGATGATGTGAAAGTGCACGTGCGGGACCACCTGGTGGGCGACCCGCCCGTTGTTCTGGAGGACGTTGAACCCCGCACACCCGGTGACCTCCCGCACGGCCGCCCCCAGCGCCGGCAGGTGCCGCAGCACGGCCCCGGCCACGGGCGGGGGCATCTCATCCAGCGTCCGGTAATGCGCCCTGGGAATCAGCAGGACGTGCCCCTCGGCCAGCGGGCCGATGTCCAGAAACGCCAGCGCCGCGTCAACCTCCAACAGCCTCACGCACGGGATGTCACCGGCGACGATCTTGCAGAAAATGCAGTTCGGATCCTTCATGGCACCTGCCCTCTACAAGCATCCGCTAGAGTAGATAAGAACAGATGGCGCGGGCAAAAGC
>CAZNSB010000838.1:0-1889 GCA_964575155.1 uncultured Planctomycetaceae bacterium
GCCGGGGCTGCTCGCCGGCCCGGCTCGGCACGTCACTTCGCGAGTTTCACGAGGATCTCCAAGCCCTGCGCGAGCTTCTCGTCGCTGGTGGCGTAGGAGATGCGGAAGTGGGTGTCCTTGGCCGAAAAGACGTTGCCGGGGATGATGAGCACGTTGTTCTCGATGGCCTTGGTCACGAAGGCGGTGGCGTCGCCGCCGGGGGCCGGGACGAAGGCATAGAACGCCCCGCCGGGCTTGACCAGGCCAAAGATCGGCCCGAGGGCCTCGTGCACCATGTCGCGCTTGCGCTTGTACTCCGCGACGTGGTCGGAGGTGTCTACGTCCAAGGCCGCGCGCGCCGCCGCCTGGGCCATGCTCGGCGCGCAGACGAAGCTGTACTGCTGGAGCATGGTCATCTTCTCGATGATCGCGGCCGGCCCGGTGCACCACCCCATCCGCCAGCCCGTCATGGCGTAGCTCTTGGAGAAGCCCCGCATCAGCAGCGTGTTGTCGTACACGGAGCACATGGAGACGAACGGCCCGTCGTAGCTGAAGAGGTTGTAGATCTCGTCGGAGATCACCAGCAGGTCGTGACGGGCGGCGACGTCGGCGATGGCCTGCATCTCGTCCCGGGAGTAGGTCCGGGCGGCGGGATTGCCGGGGGAATTCACGATGAGCAGCCGCGCCCGCCCCGTGACGGCCGCCTCGATCCTGCCCGGGTCGGGGACGAAGTCGGGGTAGGTGTCCACGCAGACGCAGCGGCCCCCGGCCAGGTTGACCAGGTGCTTGTACATGACGAAGTACGGGTCGAGCAGGATGACCTCGTCGCCGGGGTCCACCAGCGCCAGGAAGGCCAGCAGCAGCGCCCCGGAGACCCCGGAGGTGATCAGGTACGGCTTGTTCTCGTCCCAGCCGAACTCCTCGGCGCAGGCGGCGGCGACGGCCTGGCGAAGCGCGGCGGTGCCCTGGGTCTGCGTGTACTTGTTGAGCCCGCGGCGGATGGCGGCGACGGCCTGGGCCTTCACCGGGTCGGGGACGTCGAAGTCGGGCTGGCCGATGGAAAGGTTGATGGGGTCTTCCAGGCTGGCGGCCAGGTCGAAGACCTTGCGGATGCCGGAGGCATCCAGCAGCTTCATCCGGTCGGCAATGCGGTGGCTGTCTGGCACGGCGCACGCCCCTTCACAGGGAAGCATCGGGAATGGAAGGCGAGGCCCGCCGGCCGGGAGATCACTCCTTCGTTGCGCCCGGCGCCTCGGCCTCGGGGGTCCCGGCGCCTTCCGCGGCGGCCTCTTCCGCGGCCTCGGCCGGTTTCTCCTCGGCCTTCTTGGTCTTCGTGCCGGCCTTGCTGTGGCGGACCTTGGTCTTGGGCAGGCCCAGCGGGCTGTCCTCTTCCATGTCGAACTTGTCGTCATCCACCATGCGGGCGATGCGTTCGGCTCGCGTCAGCACGCTTCGCGTCTTGGTCAGCCCGCCGTGGGTCTTGAGCGTCCTGTCCAGGCTCATGCGGCGACTCCCGTCTATCCCGCGGGGAAGCAGCTTCGTCTATTTCTGTTTCTGCGTGAGCATCCACGGCCCGGTGGCCCGGCTTTGGCGGAAGTCGTACTGACCGCCAGCCTGCCGGTACGCCCGTCCCAGCCGCTCGATCTGCTCCACGTGTTCCGTGATCTCCTGCTTCACCTTCCTGTCCCGGATGTTGATGAATCCGCGCAGGTCCTTGACCATGTACTTCCCGGTGTAGGGCATGCGGTGGATCGTCGCGTTGATGCCCCTTTCGTAAAGGAACTTCTTGATCTTCAGCGCCTCGTGGTAGGTGGGGATGCCGCCCTGGATGACCAGGTAGCTGTACCCGCTCCGCCGCGGGGCGTCGTCGGGCACCATCCTCGCCCGCCCGCCGGTCTGCGGGGTGGCTC
>CAZNSB010000839.1:0-1887 GCA_964575155.1 uncultured Planctomycetaceae bacterium
GCCCATCCGCCGCCGGCGGGCGCAGGCCGCGGGTGCAGGTCATCTGAGGGGCAGTATCAGGGGCCGCAATCGCGGCGATTCCAGGAGGTCGATCAGGTCGCTGCCCGCCGCGGGGGCGTCAGCCGCCCACGCGGCTTCGACTCCCGGGCCGGGCGTGCCGGACGGGCCCGACGACGGCAACGCTTGTGCTTCCGCCTCCGTGACCGGGATGCCCGGCGCGGCCGCGA
Organism: uncultured Planctomycetaceae bacterium; assembly: GCA_964575155.1. Lineage (GTDB taxonomy): Bacteria > Planctomycetota > Phycisphaerae > SM23-33 > SM23-33 > CAZNSB01. The sequence goes on from CAZNSB010000839.1 coordinate 228, forward strand.
CGGCCGGGACGCTCAGCGCATCCGTACCCGCTGTGCTGCCCCCCACCTGCGTCGTCGGCCTCGCCCCGGGCTGTGCCCAGGCGAACGCCGGGGCCAGGGCTTCGATCCGAGCGTCCGGGGCCTCCTCGATGGTCGGCGCCGCGTCGGGGGCCGGCTGGGGCTGCGGCGCTTCCAGCGCCCGGGCGCAGTTCCGCTTCAGCGCGATGTAGTCCAGCGCGTCCACGTCGCCGTCGCCGTCGGAGTCGCCGTGCTCCCACCGGGCGCTGCTGCCGGTCCCGAAGCTGCTTCGCAGGCCCAGGAAGTCCGCCCGCCCCACGTCGCCGCTGAGGTCCACGTCCCCGGGAAGGGCCACCATGAACGACGCCACGTAGTCGTCGCCGCCCGTGCCATTGGCATCGCCGTCGAGGGGATTCGCGGCCAGGTCCTGCACGTTGGCGGCCCTCAGCGTGATGCGGTAGTACCCGGCCGGCGGGCGCTCGGCGAGGCGCAGCGTGGCCTCGCCGCGGCCGGGCACATGGTCCAGTGTCGCGTCGGTCAGGTCGATCGGCGTGCCTCCGGCGTCCGTGACCGCCAGATCGCTCTTGACGATCCCGACGGCCTCGGAGAAGTCGAGCGTGATCCCGCCGCCCGCCTGCTCGATCAGTACAGAAGCCACTGTCGGGTGTATCCCGTCAACCAACTCGCGCGATCGGTTGTAGAGCACGGTCACGCCATCCATTCCTCTGTTCGTGACGGCCAAGTCCGCCTGGCCGTCGCCGTTGAAGTCCCCGGCAGCGATGCCATAGGGAGAACCCGTTACGGGCAGATCCTGCCTGTCGCCGAAGCCGCCCCCGGAGAGCCCGTACAGCACGCTCACGTCCTTGTCCGAGTGGTTCGCGATGGCAAGGTCCAGCCACCCATCGCCGTTGAAGTCCGCTGGAACGATGCCAAACGGTTCCTCCCCCACGTCCACGTCCTGCCTGTCGCCGAATCGCCCTCCCGGTAGCCCGTACAGCACGCTGACGTCGTCGTCGAACCGGTTCGTGACGGCCAGATCCACCCACCTGTCCCCGTTGAAGTCCCCCGAGACGATGTCCTGCGGGCCCTGCCCCACCTCCACGTCGTGCCTGCCACCGAACCCTGCGGATAGCCCATACAGCACGCTGACGTCGTCGTCGTCCCAGTTCGCGACGGCCACGTCCGCCCGCCCGTCCCCGTCGAAATCCCCCGAAACGATGCCCTGGGCAGTGTGCCCCACAATACCCCATTCCTTGGCGCCGAAGCCCCCCCCGGGAAGACCGTAGAGCAGGCGGACGGTCTGGCTGCCCGGTATCGTGACGGCCAAGTCCAGCCGGGCGTCGCCGTTGAAATCCGCCGAAACGATGTGACCCGGGCCGCCCACCACTTGCACGTCCTGCCTGCCGCCGAAGCCCCCCCCGGAAAGCCCGTACAGCACACTCACGTCGTGGTCGCGCTTGTTCGCGACGGCCAGGTCCGCAAGTCCGTCCCCATCGAAGTCATCCGACACGATGCCGGAGGGCAAGTCCCCCACCGCCACGTCCTGCCTGCCGCCGAAGCCCCTCCCCGGAAGCCCGTAGAGCACGCTCGCGTCGTCGTCGACTGAGTCCACGACGACCAAGTCGGCCCGGCCGTCGGCGTTGAGATCCCTTGAAACGATCCC
>CAZNSB010000840.1:0-568 GCA_964575155.1 uncultured Planctomycetaceae bacterium
TGCCCGGCCAGGTCCAGCGAGGCGGGCCGATCCGGCTCGGACATCAGCTCTTCCGGGCCGGCGGGGAGGTCGTCCTCGCCCACCGAGGGGATCACAATCTGCCCCCCGCACGAGGGGCAGCGCGCGACGTTGCCCGCCAGGCGCTGCTCGACCGCCAGCCTCTCCCCGCACGTCTCGCACACCACCAGCAGCTTCTTCCGCAACGCCAGCCGGGCCTTGGCCACAAACTCGTCGGCCAGGCCCCCGGCCGCGCCGCCGGCGTCCGGGCGCGGCGGCTCTTCGGCCGTGGCATCGTCCAGGGAGGGCACGTGGATGATCCGCCGGCAGAGGTCGCACTGAACCTCGCCGCCGGCGAGCCCGTCATCCACCTCGATCTGTCGGCCACAACCGCCGCAGAGAATCTTCAACCCGTGCTCCTCCACTCCCGTATCGGCGCCGGCCCGGGGCCGGGGCGGAGGCCATTATACGGTATTCGCCCAGCGCCCGCCTTCCCCCAACGCCACGCACCCGCGGGCTGGGCACAATGTCTCTTGTGCCCCCCCAAAACGGCCGATAGGGCTACTGGTAT
>CAZNSB010000840.1:578-1883 GCA_964575155.1 uncultured Planctomycetaceae bacterium
AGGTTCGGTTCAACTCCGCCCGACCCCAACGCGTTCAACTGGCCAAGTGCGAAGGCTACGTCTGCGACCTGCTGTGCCTCGAGCCCGGGCAGGAGCTCAGCGGCACCGGCCAGTGCGCCTACTACGTCATCACCGGCAACGGGCAGGCCAAGGTCAAAGGCGAGTCCAAGGACCTGTCCCTGGGCCAGTTCATCCACTGCCCCGAGGGCGAATCCCACACCATCATCAACTCCTCCGAGCAACGCCTCATCTGCCTGAGCATCTCCTAGCTGCCGAAGGTGTTTCCGGGAAAGAGCAGAGCGGCCCCATCCCGGGATCGGATTGCAGATCCCTCAATTGCGGATTGCGGATTTCGGATTTGAGAAGCAGCAACAACAGAAGGAGACGCTCCGGGGAGGGCGAACCTGTTGCTTCTTCTTCTCAATCCGCAATCCGGAATCCGCAATTCCGGTATCGTCCCGGAACCTGTGGGTCCGAAGCGGGGAGCGGACCGGCAGGAGGCAGTCCCTTTCCGGCAAGGTGGCCTCGAGAGAGTTCTGCGAGCCGGCCTTCCTGGCGGCCGATCGCGTGCGATGGGACCCAAGGGCCTCTCACGGACCGGCCTCGTTCAGGCCCGAAGGGCCTGCAAGCGGTTAGCCGGGGGCGTCAGCCCCCGGACCGGGTCTCCTTACCGGTCCAGCCCCGAAGGGGCGGAAGATAAGCCTTTACGATGGTGTATCTTACGCCCCTGCGGGGCTGCGCGTCGTGAGGGCGACTTTTCCGGGGCCTGACGGCCCCGGCTAACCGCTCCGAAGCCCTTCGGGCTTCCACTGCCCCGCAAGTGCCCTGCGAAAACCAACAGGGGTCCCGTGGCGGTCAGGTGGTGCCGGACGCCTCCGCATCAACAACCAGGGCGGTGCGCGCTTGGCCCTGCCCCCAGACGTCCCGTTGTCTCTCCCACAAGGTTTGGGACGATACCCGGATTTCCGATTGTCGATTAGACGGCGGGGGGCGACGCGCGGGTCACTTGTCTTTGTACACCACCAGTTCCACGAATATCGGGTCCTCCTTGGACACGTCCACGCGGACCGTCCAGCCGTCGTCGACGGAGCGGTTGGGATTGGTTCGCAGGCCCAGTCCGTGGAATCTGGCCTCGCCGGCGGCGATCGACTTGACGGCGCGGGTGATGTCGATCTTGTGGTACTTCGCCGGCCCGGCGGCGGCCTGCTTGGGCACGTTGACCGTGCCGAGGAACCCGCCGAAGTTGGCGAAATCGTACGGCTTGCCGGGCTCGAAGGGCTTCTTCAGGGCGACCGCGGCCACCTG
>CAZNSB010000841.1:0-1882 GCA_964575155.1 uncultured Planctomycetaceae bacterium
GGGAGCCTTTCTTCGTGAAGGTCGCCGGCGCTGTAGGCGCGGCCTCGGCGGGCGGGGGAGGTGTCGGCACCGGCTTGGGCTTGGCTTTCTTCTTGGGGCCGTACTTCTGGGCCCACTTCGCCTGCTTGGCCTCGATGCTGTCCTTGGCCGCCTGCACCTTGGCGGGGTCGGTCTCCGTCAGGATCGCCGTCAGTTCCTTCTTGCTCGCCCACTGGTAGTGTGTGATCTTCACCTTCTGGGCGATCTTCTTGACGTCCCCAGAGGACATCCCGGCGATCTTCTGCTGGAAGACCTGCTTCTTGACGGCCACTTCCTTCGCGTAGGTCTCGACGGATTCCTGGGGCAGGATGCCCGACTGCGCGATCTGATCCTCCGCCGCCTTGACCGACTCCAGGAACGAAGCGTAGTCGGCGGGGTCGTCCGGCACCTGGACGCCGTTGGTCTTCTCCACCAGCGCGTTGGCCGCCTTCGAGACCTTCGCCGCGTGCTCGGCCTGCTCGGCGTCCTTCTTCGCCTGCTCCGCAGCCTGCTGGCCGGCCTGCTTGTTGAGGGCATTGACAAGCTGCTGCTTGTTCTTGAGCGGGCCGATGTGATGCTTCTTCTTGGCCGCGGCGAGGTCCTTGCCCTTGAGCCCCGAGTGGTCTACCCCCGGCTCGATTTCGTCGAGCAGCTCGATGACGTCCTGCTTGGTCATGTTCAGCGAGACGCCCTTGCTCTTGGCCATGTCCTGAAGCTGCTTGGCGGTGAATTGCTCGTAGCCCTGGGCGGGCGGCGTGATGGCCTCGACGGCCTGTTGCTGCGCGGCCGCCGCATACTTGGTCTTCAGCAGGTCGATCAGCTCCTGCTTCGACCGCAGCGCGCCGATCTTGTGCTGGGCAACCTTGGCCTTGAGGTCCTGCCCCGAGAGGCCGGAGTGGTCCACCCCCGGCTCGGTCTGGTCGAGCAGCTTCATGAAGTCGGCCTTCGTCCGGGCGATGGAGATGCCCTGTTTCTTCGCCGCCGTCTGGAGCTGCTTGACCGTGAGCGTCTCGAAGTCCCCGCTCTGGAGCGCCTGGCCGACCGCCCCGACGTCGGCCTTGACCTCCTTGGCCTGGGCCTCGACGTCCTGGGGCGAGAGGATGCAGCTCGGCTGCTCGGTTGCTGCCTGGGCGGCAAGGGCGCCAGCGCCGCAGATGGGCAGGTCGATCACGGCCGTGTGGCCACACCGACAGTTCGGATGCTTCGGCTGGCTGGGAAACTTGTCGATTGGGTACACCTTGCCATCGAGCGGCTCGCATTCGGAGCACATCCGCTCATCGTCCATCGTCATCCATTCGAGCTTGCGGACGCCGACCGTGGAGTAGAACTTCCTCTGCCCCTGGCTGTGGGCCCGCATGGTCTCCGTGCGGGCGATCAGCTCCATCCGCGTCTGCGCCTTGCCGAAGACCTTCTTCCCCGCGTGGCGGAAGGCCTCCTTGTCCGTGACGACGGTCCCCATCTCCCTCACGATGTCGCGGACGGACATGCCCGTGGCGATGCCCGTCTGGATCGTGCGGTTGATGCCGCTGGCGAGGTCGCGGGAGACGTCGCCGGCAAGCTGGACGTTGAAGCGGGTCATGAAGTCGAGCGCCGAGGTATCGACGATTGTGAAGATGTTCGACCCGGTCTTGTGAATGCCGTCGGCGTCGAGGTCCCGATAGAAGGGCAGTTGCGCCTGCACGAACTCCTCGATGCCGTGAGAGATGCCGCGCTTGAAGCTCTCCGTGCCGGCGCCCTTGAGGATAAGCCGGTGCTCGTCGCGGACCTGGGCGACGATGGCGCGGATCTCACCCTGGAGCCTCCGCAGGCTGCGCTGGTTGGCGAGCTTGCCCTCGGGCAGGTCGCCGAGCGTGCTGTAGTGCAG
>CAZNSB010000842.1:0-1869 GCA_964575155.1 uncultured Planctomycetaceae bacterium
CGACAAGATCATCAGCCGGCCGTGCATCGCATTGAAGGAAGACTGACGTGGCAGCAAAGGTGGTCGTCATCGCCGAGGCCGTCAAGGACGCCCTGAACGCCGGCGAATTCAGCCAGGCGTTCGAGGCGGACCGGACCTACCGGCCGGCCCGGGAGCTGACCGAACTGGCCACGCTGCGGGTGACGGTGGTGCCCCGCAGCATCGCCGACGAGGCCGCCAGCCGCTCGGGCGACGCCACCGAGTACGGCGTGGATGTGGCCGTGCGGAAGAAGCTCAGCGCCGAGAACACCGACGCCGAGGCCGACGAGCTGGTGGCGCTGTGCGAGGAGATCGTCGCCCACTTCCGCCGCAAGCGCCTGGCCGGCGAGGTCGACGCGATCTGCTCGCGGACGGAGAACGTGCCGGTCTTCTCGGCAGAGCATCTCGAGGAGTCGTGCGTGTTCGTGGGCATCGTGACGCTGCTGTTCAAGCTGATCGGATAGGAGCCTGACCATGGGCTGGAACGAGGACGTACGGGACGCGTTGCTGGAGCTGGCCGCTGCCATCAGCGGCGGGGAGCTGGCGGTAAGCCTGTCGGCGCCTATCGAGGCCGACATCATCGACGCCGACATGTACGAGGTCACCGGCACCCCGCCCGACAGCATGGACCTGTACACACTCGGCACCTTCGGGCTGGGCGTCGGCTACGGTTCGGGCGGCGGGTTCCTGTGGCACGACGGGCAGAGCATGAGCGTCGCGGACATGCTCTGGTCGGACGCCTACATGGGCGGGCACGTCGCGTACCTCGTCGATTGTGTGTTCGACGAGCTCTACAACCAGGGGCAGTACCAGCTCATGGACATCGCGTACGCCACGCAGAACACCGATATGAACACGTACGACACCGCCCAGAGCTGCTACGACACAAGCTACCAGCTCTACGAGCTCCTGGAATACTACAGCGGCGGGTACTACACGGACCCGTTCTATGAGGACTACGCGGGGCACTCCATCGCCGAGATGATCCGCACCATCCGCGGGTTCGATTGGGGCAGCGGCCAGTACCGGGGGCGGACGGGGTTCGACGCGGCGGGTCAGGACACCTACGAGAACGTCATCCAGGCGACGGGCCGGGAGTACTTCAACCTCTCCGCGCGGTGCGAAACGCAGGACGCGGTGCTCTCCCTCGACGGCTCGACCGACCAGATCACCGTCTGCGCCGGCGACCCGCCCGTCGTCGTGCGCGGCGTCTACATTCCGCAGAACACCTGGATCAAGGCGAAGAACCGGACGGGCGGGAGCAACTACGCGAACCTGGCCGTGAACATCTGGTGAACCACGGGCGCGGCCGCACCCGCGTCCTCAACGTGAAGGGCAACAGACATGGCGGAACAACAGGCAGGAACGGCGCCCCGGGGCATCCCGACCGAGGTCGTCGAGGTCAAGGGCAAGAAGCGGCTGCTCGTGGCGGGCAAGTACCTCCAGGCCAAGAAGGACGTGCAGTCCCGCATCGACGCCCTGGCCGGCGCGATCGATGAGCGGCTTCCGGCGTACCGCGACGGCCTGAACGCCGCGGAGCTGCTCCAGAAGGCTCGGGACCGCGTGGACCAGCGGATCGACACCCTCAAGGCGGTCAAGGCTGACCTGGAGGCCAAGCTCTCCCTGGTGGACGACTGACATGGTGGGAATGGCCGTCAAGAAGATGTTCTTCGACCGCAAGGCGGTGACGCGGCGGACGGACCGGGCCACGCGCCGGGTCCTGTCGAGGTTCGGGGCGTACGTCCGCACGGCCGCCCGGTCGAGCATCCGCTCGCGGAAGCGCACTTCCGAGCCCGGCCAGCCGCCCAGCTCGCACACCGGCCTGCTGAAGCGGTTCATCTTCTTCGCCTA
>CAZNSB010000843.1:0-1862 GCA_964575155.1 uncultured Planctomycetaceae bacterium
CGGCGCAGGCGGGGCGCATTTGCTGGCCGACTGCTCGACCGGCCCCGGGGGAACTCCAGCCCCGTTGGCGCCCGCCCCGCCCGCATCGTCAAGGGAGCCCCCGGGCGCGCCGGCGGTGGGGGATGGAGGTGTTACCGGCGCGCTCTCGGGGGGAATCTCGGGGGCGGCGTCGGGCCCGGGACCACCGCCACCGTTCGTCGCCCCCTCGAGCCGCTGCCGAATCGCAGCGGCCTTCTCCGTCGTCTTGGCCTGGACGGTCTCGTTGACCTCCTCGTAGTCGGCCGTGGCGGCCTCGTGGATGCGGTCGCCCTCGTCCGGGTCGTAGATGCCGCCGATCCCGTAGGCCCGGCGGATGGCCTGCACCACGGCCTTGTGAGAGAGCATCCTGATCGGCCACTGCTTCCATGGCGCGGTGGTCCGCTTGCACTCACTCATGTACTCGGTCGCGGTGGTCGCCCGGGAGCGGTTGCGGTTCCAGACCGATGCTTTCACGGCCACCACCTGGCCGTCGCGCTCGATCTCCTCGGTCTCGATCCCGTCGTGGCCCGGCTGGGCGTTGGCGATCTTGAGCCAGCCGTCCACGCCGACGATGGGCTGAATCCCGCCGTTCGCGGGGAAGGCGTAAATCTCTTTCGTCAGGGGGTTGAGCCCGTACTCTTTCGCCACGGCCAGGAAGGCGAACACCTGCTCGGTGCTGACGGGCTTGTCGGTGGGCATGACGGTCTTGCAGACGGTGTTCCAGTAGTCGGCCGTCTGGAGCCCCTGCGACTCGGCCAGGCCCTTCACCAGTGCGTTACCGGCCACATCACACCCCCTCGTCGATGTGCTCGTAGATGCGGAACGACTTGAACGGCTGCCCCTGCCGCTGGTACTTGGCCAGCTCGATCTCGGGATGTTCGACCAGCAGCGCCTTGTAATCCGTGGTGACCCGGCCAGCCTGTTCCTTGTGATAGACGCGGATGCCCGCGCCCTCGGCCACGTCGGTCCCGGCGGCGTCCATCAGCAGCAGCACGCGGGCCTGCGCGGACGCCTTCAGCTGGTTGGCCTCGTCCAGGATCTGCCGCGCCTCGAGCAGGGCGGCAGCGGCGGCGGCCCACTCCTCGCCGGGCATCTTGACCAGCGAGCCGCCGACCTTCGGCAGCTTGACCGGCGCCGGGGCCTCGATCTCGGGCGGCGTGCGGTCGGTGACCCGCTTCCAGAAGGCGGTCTCGCGGTCGAGCAGCTGGTCCACCAGTTCCCGGTCCGTCTCGACGTCGAAGTGGAGCAGTTCCCAGGTGTCGGGGCAGAGGACGGCGAAGGCGCCCCACTCGTATCCCCACACGGCGAGGGAGTGCTGCAGCTGTAGGACGTACCGCTCCGGCAGGCCCTCCAGTTTCATTTTGCGGAAGACGTGCGAGGCGGCAGTCTTGATCTCCAGCAGGGACGTGCCGCGGGGGCTGGTCTCGGGGTCGGCGAGGATCTGCCGATCCACTGTGCAGCGGATCCAGGCGAAGTCCTTGTGGATGTGCGGCGGCTGCCGGCGGACCCGGCGCCCGGTGGCGCGGGTGTACTCGTCCGCGACGGCGGGCTCGAGGACGCGGCCCCGGCGCATTGCCGGGGTCTCCTCGGGGCCGAAGGTCAGGCCGATCTTGTCGTTGTAGACGTCGAGCGGCGAGCGGTAGGGGTCCATGCCGAGGACCGCGCCCACGTCGCTGCCGCCGATGCCGTCGCGGCGCCAGCGGAGCCACGCTTCGCGGTCGCGCTCGGGGTTGGGCACCCCTTGCGCCGCTTCCTGATGTGTGATAGCTTCCATGTCTGCACCCCTTGTGTGGTGTGGTGGGGCGGCGGACTCTAGGTTCGCGCCACTGGCCGCCGCCCCCGTG
>CAZNSB010000844.1:0-1861 GCA_964575155.1 uncultured Planctomycetaceae bacterium
GATCATAACAGCCCGTCCGCCGCTGGCAAACCGCAATCCTTTGCCGCGGGCCCGCCATGCGCTCACGCTCCCGCCCGGACGATGGCCGCAAAGTCGTCGGCCTTCAGGCTCGCCCCCCCCACCAGCGCCCCGTCCACGTCGGGGCAGGCAAGCAGCTCGGCGGCGTTGCCGGGCTTGACCGACCCGCCGTACTGGATTCGCATCGTCTCGGCCGCCGCCGCGCCGTACAGACCCGCCAGCACCGACCGGATCAGCGCGTGCACCTCCTGCGCCTGCTCGGGCGTGGCGGTCACCCCCGTCCCGATCGCCCACACCGGCTCGTAGGCCAGCGTGACCTTGCCGATGTCGGCCCCGGAGACGCCCTCCAGGGCGAGCTTGACCTGGCGGGTGACCACCTCCAGGGTCTCCTGCGCCTGACGCTCGCCCAGCAGCTCCCCCACGCAGAGGATCGGCCCGAGCCCGTCGGCGACGGCCTTGAGGACCTTCCGGTTGATCAGCTCGTCGCTCTCCCCCATCACGTGCCGCCGCTCGCTGTGCCCGATGATCGCGTAGGCGCACCCGACGTCCTTGAGCATGGCCGTGGACGTCTCCCCCGTGAACGCGCCGTCGTCCTCGTAAAAGACGTTCTGGCTCCCGAGGGCGATGCGGCTGCCGGCGAGGGCCTCCCCGACCGCCGCCAGGTACACGAAGGGCGGGCAGACGGCGAGGTCGGCGGCGTCGACGGAGCCGATCTTCTCCACCAGCGCCCGGGCCAGGGCGACGGCGGAGGCGGCGTTCGTGTTCATTTTCCAGTTGCCTGCGATGAACGGTTTCCTGGGCATCTCTGCTCCTTCATTCCGGTTTCCGCTTGAGCACGCCGCGCCCCAGGGCGCCGGCGACCTTCTCGATCTGGGCGGTCAGTTCGGCGAACATATCCGGCAGGAGGGCCTGCGGCCCGTCGCACAGCGCCTCGGCGGGGCGGTCGTGGACCTCGACGAGGATGCCGTCGGCGCCGGCGGCGATGCCCGCCAGCGCCAGGGCACAGACGTACCCGCGGACCCCGGCGGCGTGGGAGGGGTCCACCAGGATGGGCAGGTGGCTGGTCGCCTTGATCACCGGCACCGCGGAGACGTCGAAGGTGAAGCGCACCGCCTCCTGGAAGCTCTTGATCCCGCGCTCGCACAGCACCACGCTGCGGTTCCCGCCGGCCAGGATGTACTCGGCGCTCATCAGCGTTTCCCGCACGGTGGCGGCGTACCCCCGCTTCAGCAGCACCGGCTTTCCCGTCTTCCCGACGGCCTCGAGCAGGCGGTAGTTCTGCATGTTCCGCGTGCCGATCTGGAACATGTCCACGTACCGCCCCACGCACTCCACGTCGGCGGCGGCCAGCACCTCCGAGACGATCGGCAGCCCCAGATCGTCCCCCACCTCGCGCATGATCTTCAGCCCCTCCTCCCCCAGCCCCTGGAAGTCGTAGGGGCTGGTGCGGGGCTTGAAGGCCCCCCCGCGGAGCATCACCGCCCCCCGCTCGGCGACCGCCCGCCCGATGCGGGCGAACATCTCGCGGCCCTCGATCGCGCAGGGCCCGGCGATCACGGCCACGCCGGGGCCCCCGATCGGCACCCCCCCCACGTCCACCACCGTGTCGGCGGGCTGGAACTCCCGGGAGGCGAGCTTGAACGGCTTCATGATCGGCACCACCCGCTCGACCCCCTCCAGCGCCTCCAGGAGCTGCTGGTGGGCGGGGCTCTTCTCGCCGATGGCACCCAGGATCGTCCGGAACTGCCCCCGGGAAACGTGCGGGGTCCGACCCAACTGCTCGATCCGACGAATGGCGCGGTCGATCTGCTCGGCCGTGGCGCCGGGTTACATGACCACGATC
>CAZNSB010000845.1:0-1855 GCA_964575155.1 uncultured Planctomycetaceae bacterium
GGGAGCCGAATGCGATGTCGGAAGCCGGGGGGGGTGTGGGAGTTCCAGCGGGTGTGTGGGTCGGTTCCCCGCAGGGGGCGCCGGTTTGACGGGGGCCAATGGATTGCTCGACGATTTTTTCTGCTTTTTTCGACCGGCTGCCCCTTGCGGCGGGGATTCGTTGCGATGCATAATGGTCTTCCGTTCGATACGTCCGGAAGGCCGCACGACCCCATGAAGGAGCCGCACGGATGCGAGTGGCTATGAGTCGACCCCTGTTCGCCTGGGAGTGCCTGGAGGACCATCCCAGCCTCAAGACGATTCGAGAGTTCCTCCACAGCGTGCCCGACGGCAGGCTGCTGGCGTCGTTGCGTCAGTGGCGTGGGCGTGGGCGTGACGACTACCCGGTGGGGGTGCTGTGGGGGACGCTGCTGCTGACGATCCTGCTTCGGCATGGCAGTATCGAATCCTGCCTGGGGGAATTGCGGCGGAATCCGTCGCTGCGGCAGCTGCTGGGGATCACGTCGGAGGATGAAGTGCCGAAGGCGTGGAACATGTCTCGTTTCCTGAGGGTGCTGGGCTGTGAGCCGCACTTGGGGTTGCTGCGGGAGGTGTTCGATGAGATGCTGCAGCGTCTGGCGAAGGCGGTGCCCGACCTGGGGACGCAGGCGGCAGGGGATGCGACGGCGCTTCACGCCCGGCGTGTCCGCGGCCAGGGCCGGCCGGGCAACCCGCAGTTGCCCCCGCCCAGTGGCGGCCGGAAGGAATACACCGACGAAGAGGGCCACGTCACGCAGGTGATGGAGTGGTTCGGCTACAAGCTGCATTTGCTGGTGGACGTTCGGCACGAGGTGGCGTTGGCGTATCGGCCCAGTTCGGCCCAGGCCGGGGACAACGAGGTCTTGCCGGATCTGGTGCAGCAGGCCCGGGCGAACCTGCTGAAGGCGGACGATGAGGACGACACCGAGGATGCCGACTGCCGCATCCGCACGCTGGCCTACGACAAGGCGGCCGACACGCAGGACGTTCACGAACTGCTGGACGACCTGAAGATCGCCCCCGTCGTGCAGAACCGTTCGCTGTGGAAAGACGATCCGGAGCGGATGCTGCCGGGCCACGACGGGACCAGCAACGTGGTGTACGACGAGGCGGGGACGCTGTGGTGCTACGACAAGCTCAGCGACCCGCCGGTGCGTCGTCGGATGGCCTACATCGGGCACGAGCCCTCGCGGGGGACGTTGAAGTATCGCTGTCCGGCGTGTCACAGCGGCTTTGGATGCCGCAGCCACCGGCGCTGCAACGCCGGCAAACGTTACGGCAAGACGGTGCGGGTCAAGCGAGAGATCGACCTGCGGCGTTTTCCGCCGATTCCGCGGGCGACGAAGAAGTTCGAGCGTCTGTACAAAGGCCGCACGGCCGTGGAACGGGTCAACGCCCGGATCAAGATCTTCTGGGGCGCCGACGACGGCAACATCACCGGGGCCCAGCGCTTCCACGCGTACGTGGGGGCGGTGATGGTGGTGCACCTGGGCCTGGCCACACTGCTGGCGGCCTGTCCGCGAAGGGAAGGGACCCTGGGCCAGACCCGCCTGAGCCCGATCGCCAAGGCGCTGCGAGAGAAGATCGGCTTGTAGAAGCCGGCGGCCATGGGGTCCATCCGGGGCAGCCGGGGAGCCCTTGCGCCCGCGGGCCGCCGCAGCCCCCCGGCCCGAATCCCCAGCCGATCCAGCCCTTCGGCGCTGCCTCTCGCCCCCGGCACGCGTGCCGACCGCCACCGAGCCATCGACATCTGAACTGACAACGCAATCGGCTCGTCGAGAGGGGAGCCGAATGCGATGTCGGAAGCCGGGGGGGGTGTGGGAGTTCCAGCGGGTGT
>CAZNSB010000846.1:0-1851 GCA_964575155.1 uncultured Planctomycetaceae bacterium
GGAGAGAGGAGAAAGGTCCCCCCCTCTATGCTTTCTCCCTTCTCCTTTCCCCTTTCTCCCTTCCCCTTTCCCGCTTCCCCCTTCCCTCTTCTCTCCTGACGTATAAAGAAGTGTGCACTTTGGAAGGCGAGGGCTTTTCCACAGCCGTTTTCCGCGTCGGAAGCCCGGCTCTCGCGAAGATGTAAGGGGAGTTGTCCACACCCCCGCCGCCCCGGGCCCCAGAGCCGGGGGCGGCGGGATCAGGTGTGGTCAACCTGTGGGAAAGCCCGGTCGAAAAAGGCTAGGGTATGTCCTCCGCATAACCACAGAGAGGCGTCGCTTGACCAAACAAGCGCGCCGAAAGGAGGACACACCCATGTCGCGACTACGGCGTATGGTAGACCGGATCAATGTAGCCGACCTGGCCGGCCAAAGCAAGGAGAATTTCTGGGCGTTCGCCTATGAGACGGGGACCGGGGTGATCAAAGGACTCATCGAGGAGGTTTTGGAGATCGAGATGGACGACTTTGTCGGGGCGAAGTGGCACGAGCGAGGCACGGGGGCGCGCCGGACGACGCGGGCGGGCTATCGCCCACGCCGCCTAACGGTGCTGGGGGGCGACGTGGCGTTGCGGATGCCCCGGGCGCGGATAGGGGGCTTTCGGAGCGCGTTTCTGGTCTTCCGGGGCCGACGGGAGAAGGCGTTTGACGAGGCGGTGGTAGGAGCGTATGTGGCGGGCGCCTCGATGCGCGAGACCACGGCCCTTCTCCAGGAGGTCTTCGGCACGAGCGTCTCGCCGACGACGGTGAGCAATCTCGTGAGGCGGATGGACGCGCAACGTGAAGCGTTTCACCGCCGCCCCCTGGACGATGGTTACGACTACGTGGTTCTCGACGCCATGTACGCGCATTGCGCGGTGGGTCCCGCCCCGCTGCTGGGCGGGGCGCGAGGCGGAGAGGCTCGAGGCCAAGAGAACCCCGGCCGATGTGACCGGGGTCGGGAAGGCGGAAGTGTGATCGTGTCCTCAGCCGAAATCTGTCAACTGGAAGTCGGCTCCGTACCCGAGCTCCTTCTGGACCAGATCGACTGCCTGCCGCCAATCATCCATCGAGCCGTCGCTGCCGACCTCGATGGCAGCGCCGAGGTGGTGGCGCATGATGATCAGGGCCGTCTGCACGCACAGATCGTATGGGAGGTGCTCGGTCTTGCAGAACCCCCACACCTTGGATCTGCCGCGACGGTCGAACTCGACGCGAGCCATCTCAAAGGGCTCGCAGGATGCCGGCGTGCTGCCATTGAACACAATGTGGTCCGGCTCGAGGATGGGGGTGCCCGTTCCATCAAAGCCCGCCAGCGCGACGCCGGATGTGGCGAATGCCGCTCGGCAGTCGCTGATCGCTCCGTCAAAAGCCGCCGCGTTCAGTTCAGTGTCTCTTTGCCAACTGTGTGTCCAACCCATGGGATCTCCCTTGGACTAGAATCATATGGACCGGGCCGCCTCACGCAACCTTCATGGCCGAAGCTGGAACTTGCCCCGCTCGACCTTCCGGAACCGACTGGCGTCGCCTTTCGTGGCGATCTCGCGGATGATCGCCGCGTAGATCGTCGCGGCCGGCGTCTTGCCGCCGGTCTGCCAAAGGCCCTTGGCCAGCATCCGCTCGACCATCGTCTTGGTGTTGAGCGGCTCGCCGGCCTCGGCCAGGACCCGCGCCGCGGCGTCCAGGCCGCTCGGCTTGCGCTGCTTGGCCGGCTTGTCGCCCTTGGGCCGGCGCTTCTTCTTCTCGGCCGCGACGGCCTGCATCGCCTCGTTGACGGCAGCGGCCTTCGTGGCCTCGGTGATCCCGCCGCGCTTCTTGCGGGCCGTCGGCACCT
>CAZNSB010000847.1:0-1849 GCA_964575155.1 uncultured Planctomycetaceae bacterium
GGCATTGTCGAGGTCACGGGTTCGATCCCCGTATCCTCCACCAAAGCGCTGAAAAAAGGCCGGCCGATGAAGCCGGCCTTTTTCATTATGGTCGCCGATGGGGACTTGTGCGGCTATCCGTGGGGTTGGCCATGGGAGGGGTAGACGTGGCCCAAAGAGGGGAGCGAACCAAGCGATGTCTGAACCGCCGCAGACGCCGGGCTCTGCTGATTGCGGCGGCCGTGGTGGCTGCCGGTTTGCTGCTACGTGGCGGCCTTGCCGAGGTGCGATCCGAGCCCTCGCCGACGGCAGAGCAGATACTGGAGCGGGTCTGCGAGCGGTACGCCGGGCTGGAGTCGCTCGAGATCGAGGGGAAGGCGTCCTATAGCTGCACCTTTGTCGGCAGTTACGACCAGCACGATCGGAACTTCTCAATGAAGCTTCAGCGCAGCGGGAGGGTTTGTGCGATCTGGTACTACCGCTCTCCCCGGGGCAGGGAAGGCACGTGGACCATACTGAGTACCCCGGATGGCGAGAGTCCGGTAGGTTTTAGTCCAGCTGCCTTTCTTTCTGGTAACGCAGAGGAGCCTGACGTTCCACGCCAAATGTGGGTGGAGAACTGGTTGGCCTTGCGCCTCTTCTTCCCCGAGCCGGATGCGAAGGGATGGCCGGAAGCTCTCCTTGATCCGGAGCTGGTGGGCGAAGAGGTGATAGGAGGCCTGGAATGTTACCTGATCCGGGGGCATGACGGGTCGGGATGGGAGAAGCGGCTGTGGGTCTCGAAGGGCGAATTCCTCGTGGTGCAGGACGAGATGGCGGCCCAGCGGAAGTCTCCACAGCCGGCCGTCGAGGACATGTCCTGGCCGCCGCCAGAACAGGTAGGCAGGCACAGGGGCGTGCCGGGCAAAACCCTCCAGTGGCTGGTGGGGCGAGTCGTTCTGTGGAAGGTGAAGCGGGATTTGCGGGCCGAATTGCAGAGCCGCGCGGCAGCCGATCCCGGCTACCGAGCGGTCGTGACCACGACCTATGAGACCATCGTCGCGAATAGATATCTAGCGCCCGCGGAGTTCGCGTTGTCCATGCCGCCGCAAGGGGTCCTCGATGACGACTTCTGGCAACGCATCGTTGCTCGTCGAGAGGCCCTGGAGGAGGTGGCCCGCGAGCGGCGCGAAGCGGCCGGCGCAAGCCACGCCCTCACTGAAGAGCCGCGAGCCGAGGACACCGGGCCCTGATCCCGCGTGCTTCGCGCCGGCTTGGATCCGTGCCGGCGTCAGGGACGAACCTGCCGGCAGGGATGCTTGCCCGACCTGTGGCGGGCCGGCGCCACGAGACTGCGGAATGTGTTCGCAGGTCGTAGCGCCGCCACGCCGAAGGCGCACAAGCTTCCAGGCGGCTGAGGTCTGAGCGAAACCCCAGCGCCTTCTGAGGTCTCGGAAGCCCTCACCCTAACCCTCTCCCGGCGGGAGAGGGAGTCCCCCCTCCCTGCGGGAGGGGCTGGGGGAGGGAGAAGCGATGGACAAGCCGCGCCAGCCCTCCTACAATGTCGGGTCCGAACCGGAGGAGGCCGCGATGACAAATCACGTGAGCGCGCTGTGCTTGCTGTTGGCCTGCCTGGGCCTCTGTGCGAGCCAGTCCCGGGCTGAGGAGATGGAGTTCACCCGCTGGACGGTCGCCCGGGGGCTGGACGAGGCCAACATCGGCGTGTTCAACTCGCCGATCTGCACGCACGGCGACGCCGTCTACGTGGCATTCGTCCGCCCCGATCCCACCGACGGGGAAGGCTACCAGACGGTCGTCGCCAAGAGGTCGGAGGAGGAGTGGCAGCTCTCCGTCGTCGAGCCCCGCAGCCGCAAAGACCAGTGGCACGCCC
>CAZNSB010000848.1:0-1847 GCA_964575155.1 uncultured Planctomycetaceae bacterium
CCAGATGGAACACGAACCCGCCCATCTGCCCTCGTTCGGTCCAGCCCCGGTGGGTATCGAACGCCCCGAACGCCGAGGCGTACAGCGCCCCCCGCACCGGATGCAGACAATTCATGTGCCAGGCGTCGCCTATCCCGGGAGCCTGCCAGCGCGTCACCAACCGCCCCGCCAGGTCGTACCAGTGGATCTGATTCTCCCCCGTCGACATCACCACGAGCTGGCCGTCCACCAGCCGGACGTCGTGTCCGTTCTTCACCTCCGGCAGCTTCAACTTGAACACCACCCGGCCGTCCGCCGCATAGCCGTACACCTGCCCCTCGGCACGCACGAACCGCAGGACCCACCCGCCATTCCAGCACAATCCCGTGCTGTCCAGCCGGTCCACCACCGTCGCATCACCGTCACAGATGCACACCAGTCCACCCGTGCCCTGGCCCTTGCCTTTGTAGCTGCCGCAACACGTCAGGAGAAGGCTACTCAGCCGGCTCTTCATCTTCCTCTTCCCCCGGCCCGTCCGCCTCGTCACCCGGCTGCCATGCCGGCGCCTTCTCCACCCCGCGCCACGAGGCTGCTTCCAGCTCCTTCTCCACCTCGGCGATCTCCTCTTCGTCCCAGCCCTGCCGGCGTAGATACACCACCAGCGGCACCCCCGCCTTCACCGCCTCGTTCGCCGCCTTCCAGAACGCCTCGTCCACCTCGATGTCGTCCAGCGGGTCCTGCGCGAACACCGGCCGCTTCGCAATGTTATGCTCCAGCTTCCCCTGGCTGTAGCTCTCCAGCCCAAACCCAGAGAACCCTTCGATCTTGCGCATCCCACCGATGGCGATGGCCATCTGCTGCGCTCGCACCACCGCGTCGTCGTACGCCGTTCGCCTTTGCCTGACCTTGCTCTCCGCACGCTGCCTGGCCACCCGCAGCGCCCGGCCGCTCGCGTCTCCCCCCGAAGTCCAGATGTCCATCTGCAGCTCGGGGTAGTCGCGCTCCAGCTCGCCCAGCAGCCCGTCGAGGTAGCCCGCCGTAGCCGCAATGTCCAGGGGCGCCACCAGCGGCGTCGCCCTCGCCTCGGCCGGACCATACAACGCCGGTAGCTCCTCCCGTCCTGGCTGCGGCCGGTCCACCGCCGACGACGTCTCCTGGTACGTCTCCGAATCCCTCGACGTCGTCCCGGGCGTGCTGCCCGGCTTGTCCACCCCCGCGAAAAGCCACGGCGAATCCACCATCTTGCGCACCTGGTCGCTGAGTTTCGAGGCCAGATCGTCAACCTCCTGGAACTTGCCCCGGCCCGGGTGCATCTCGCTCCAGCCCCAGTCCAGCCCGACGTCGTTGTGCTTCACCATCACCAGCGGGATGAACCCATACGGCTCCTCCCATTCGGCCTGCGCGTTCCCCTGTTCGTCCTCCTGGCCGGGCCAGGCGAACGGCTGTCCGTTCAGGTAGGTCCGGTAAAGCACATTGTCTGTCCTGTCAACGCGCTCTGCCGTCTCCGTGTACGTCACCGTCTGCCGCGGTCTCTCCGGATGCACCCGGCTCTCTTCGAACGTGTAGGCCTTCACGTTGCCGAACGGATCCAACTCCACCGCCTTGATCACCGACGGGTTCACCACCTGCAGGTACACCTTTCCCCGCTTCCGGTCGTCCACCACCTCCAGCCCGATGTCGCCGAACACCGCCCCCTGCAGCGTCAAAATGTCCTTGTTCGTCTGCCAGTTGCTCCACAGCCACAACTGTGCCAGCGCCCCCCGCAACTTCTCCGACTCGGTGTCGATCGGCAGCGCGCTCGGCACACCCTCCCCATCTCCCGCCATCGGGTCCAGCAGGCCTCCCATCAAGTGCGTCTGCCAGAACAC
>CAZNSB010000849.1:0-1846 GCA_964575155.1 uncultured Planctomycetaceae bacterium
GGGCCCGCACGGCTGCACACAACGCAGCCGTGGCACCCATGGATTCAAACTTGACGCAACACCGGCAGGGGCGCAGGGGACATGAGAGCGGCGGGTGGCACGGCTTGCTTGCCAAGCCGTGTTCCTCCCGAATGGTGCGAACACGGTTTGCGAGCAAACCGTGCCACCCGTCGTGGTCAGGCTGCGGCGCGGCGGGTGGGGCCTTGGGTGCCAGGCCGTGTTGCTGCCGGAGGAAAGCCGGAATCTCCTGCGCAGGGGCTTGACCCGGGGGGTAATACAAAGTAATAATAAGGGCGAACCACGCCGCTGAGGGAGAGACGCCATGGCCCGGAAGAAACGCAAGGCGGAGATCATCACCTTCAAGGCGGACGAATCGCTGCTGGAGGCCATGAAGGGCGTGGCCAACCGCTCCGAGTTCATTCGCGAGGCCATCCTCGCCGCCCTCCAGAGCGCCTGCCCCCTGTGCGGGGGCACCGGCGTGCTGACGCCCAACCAGCGAAGGCACTGGGAGGCGTTTTCGGCCGACCACGCCCTGGAGCAGTGCCGGCGCTGCCGGGAGTTCCGGCTGGTGTGTTCCAGCAGCGGCTCCGGCCGGGGCCCGGCCGCGGGGAGGACGGCATGCTGAGGCGGATCGCCCACGAGCTGAGGCACCACGCCCCCTTCACCGTCGGCGGGACGCTGACGGGGGTGGCCATCATGGTCCTGATGGCCCTCCTCCGGGCGCCTCGGGGGCTCTCCCAGGGGCTGTTTGCGGTGTGCCATCCCCTCCATGTGCTGCTGAGCGCGATGGTGACGGCGGGGATGTACCGCATCCACGGGCGGGGGCGGTGGTGGGCGACGGTCCTGATCGGGTACGTCGGCTCGATCGGCATCGCCACGCTCAGCGACTGCCTGATCCCCTTCGCCGGCGAGGCGATGCTGGGGCTGCCCCACGCGCACGTCCACGCCGGCTTCATCGAGGAGTGGTACCTGGTCAACCCGCTGGCGCTGGCGGGGGTCGCGATTGCGTACTTCCGGCCGACGACGAAGTTCCCCCATGGCGGGCACGTCCTCCTGAGCACGTGGGCGAGCCTGTTCCACATGACCATGGCCATGGGCGGCCGGCCGGACGCCGCGGCGCTGGCCGTGCTGCCCGTGTTCCTCTTCCTGGCGGTGTGGATCCCCTGCTGCACCAGCGACATCGTCTTCCCCCTGCTGTTCGTCGGCACCGGACGGGACTTGCCCCCCTGCAAGCACTGCCCGCCGCCCCGCCCCGGCGACGCAGACGAATGATGCCGGGGGTGATGCCCAAGCCCACGCACTGCGCTGCGTGGGGTCGCTCTGGCGCCCGGGTGGAACCCCAGCCGACGGCGCTGGTGGTCTTGAGGGCGTGCCCGCGGCGCGACGTCCGATTATGATGCGGGCTCCGTCCAGTCCAGCGAAAGGAACCGAAGATGGGCGCGAGAAGGATCCTGATGCTCGTCGGCGACTACGTGGAAGACTACGAGGCCATGGTGCCCTTCCAGATGCTCACCATGGTCGGGCACACGGTCCGGGCGGTCTGTCCCGGGAAGAAGGCCGGCGACACCGTCCGCACGGCCGTGCACGACTTCGAGGGCGACCAGACCTACAGCGAGAAGCCCGGGCACAACTTCGCCCTGAACGCCACGTTCGCCGGGATCACCCCGGACGACTACCACGCCCTGGTCATCCCGGGCGGGCGGGCCCCCGAGTACCTGAGGCTCGACGAGCAGGTCCTGAAAATCGTCCAGCACTTCGCCCGGACGAACAAGCCCATGGCCGCGATCTGTCACGGCCCCCAACTGCTGGCCGCGGCGGGGGTCCTCAAGGGCAAGAAGTGCAGCGC
>CAZNSB010000850.1:0-1837 GCA_964575155.1 uncultured Planctomycetaceae bacterium
GGGCTTGGTGGCGGCTGCGCCGTGGCCCTGGAAGAACGGCACGTATTCCTTCGTGTGCGAAGCCGCCGTCGGATACGCCCCGTACAGGTCGAGGAGCTGCAACGCGTACGTCTGGCTGTAGCGGGGCTTGGCGCTTTCGGAGGGGTGGGCCTTCTCGGCCTTGGCCCGCTCCAGCAGCATCCGCCGCACCGCCGGCATCATGTCCTTGCCGTCGTAGCGGAAGCGGACGACCCAGGTGCAGTGGTTCACGCCGCCGATCGCCAGGTCGAGCTTGCTCATCACGTCGGCCGGCACGGCCTCGGCTTCGTTGGGCAGGATGCCGACGCGCTTGCACCAGTTCAGCGTGTTGCGCGGCTCGTGGTTGCCGTCGCAGAGGGCGAAGCTCTTGACGCCGGGCGCGTATCGCCGCAAGGCCATGCCCAGCACCGTCGTGGGATTGACGAAGTTGATGACCCAGGCGTCCAGCGCCCTCGGCACCTCGCGAAGCGCCCGGAAGATCCCGCCCGGGCCGATCGTGTCCGCGCTGCACATCGTGATCCCGTGCCGCCCGGCGATCCGCGTGTCAATGGCCCGGTAATGCGTGTTCCGCCACGAGAACGTCAGCACGATGAAATCGGACTTCGCCATTGCCTTTCGCCGATCGGTCGAGCCGATCACTTTCACCCCGCACTTCCTCTCGCCCAGCACCCGCCGGGCCAGACGCATCATCGTCCTGAGGACCTTCTCGTCGATGTCCACCAGCGCCAGCGTGCCGCCGGCCAGCATGCCGCTCGTCGCCATCTTGTAGATCACCGGCCGCCCAAAGAAGTAGCTACCCGCTCCGATCACCGTGATTTTCGGTCCTCGCATGTCTGTATCCTTCCTCTTGTTGTGGAAGCTCGCCTATATACGCCCCGGCAGCAGGGATGGCAAGGGGGCTTTGGGCTGACCTATCCCCAGCATGCCTTCGTAACGGAGATGACGCTCCGTTGGGCCAACACAGAGGTAGCCCGGTCCGCGAGGGCCGGGTAAGAGAGCCCAGCTTGCGACCTCTGGAGCCCCGGTGGGGCGACACAAAACCCGAGGTGGCGGTTGTGTCGGCCCTGGCGGGCCTCAGCGCGGGTATGTGGCTTGTGGAACCCGGCCCTGACGGACCGGGCTACGGTTGTCTCGGCCTGCCGGCGGAACACTGGGGATAGGTCAGCGCTCTCGCCCGGCGCCTACCGCACCCAGAGCGCGGAGCTACCCCCCACAAGCCGGCGTGCCAAGAATCGAGGTTCGCCTGCCCCGAAGCGCCCCGCCATTAGTCCGCGCTACCGCGAATCACCAGCACCCTTCCCCAGAATTTCTCCGTCTCGGGGGCGTATCCCAGGCGGATCTGCTTGCCTGCCCCCGCCGTAGACAATGTCCAGTTTTCCTTCGGCCAATTGGCTGCGCTATCCGGATCAAGTTTCTCCATCGCTCTAGCCACCGGCTGGGGAGGCGCGTCGTACGGTTCCATATTCAGATCCCAACCAGCGTGACTGACGACAAACGCCTTGATTGCCTCCCGAGTGCACGTCCCGGTCACGTAATAGGTATCATTCCTGTGCTGGCGATAGTAGACGTACCGTACGGCGGACGTATCCCACCCCTGGAACCATGGTCCGATTCCCGGGACCTTATCCATGCTTGCTACTGTCCCGGCACCGGCCGGGACTCTGTCGGGCCGGATGAAGCCCACATAGAAGGCAACGACTGCAAAGGCCCCTGACAAAACGACAGCAAGAACTACGACGAACCAACTCGGTATTCTCCCACTGCTCATTCTTAAGAGGGATCCTACCCGTTTTCGGCGTGCGGCGGGGCGCAGCAGCAC
>CAZNSB010000851.1:0-1833 GCA_964575155.1 uncultured Planctomycetaceae bacterium
GTCCTGGCAGGCCGCAACGCTCATCGCCCTGCTCGCGAACGTGCATCGCGATCCGAGGAAGAGCCGGAAGTACCGGGCCGGGGACTTCGACCCGTACGACACGAAGCCCAGGCGGACGGGCACGAAGATCACCCGCGAGAACTGGGACTGGTTCGTGAAGGCCTTTACCCAAGGAGGCAGACGATGCAGCGGATAGCGATGCTTCTGGTTCTTCTTGCCGTGCTCCTGGCCGGCTGTCACGGCGGCCTGTGGTTCGACCCGGACGACCCGGATGCCGTTGACCTCGCGGCCGGGGACCTCCGCGCGACGATGGCCATCGGGACGGATGCCATGTTGACGAGTGAGGAGGCGACGCTGGCCCAGGCCGAGCGGATCGCCTCCATCTTCGAGCGGACCGCCGACTTCATCCGCGACCGGGACGTCGACGCCCTGGAGGAGGCCGTTGGCGCCATCCTCGACGAACTCATCGACGACCCGCGAAGCCTGGCCATGTACGAGAGGTTGTCCCTGCGGCTGATCGAGCGCATTGACGCCCACCTTCAGGTGATGGACTTGGCCGATGACGACGAAACCGCCGCGGACGTCGGCCGTAGGCTGACGCTGGCGGCCCTGGAGGGCGTCGTGGAAGGAGCGAGAGACTATGCGCGAGCGTCACCTGACGAAGGATGAGTTGCGGGCGGAGGTCCGCGACAACCTGGCCGCGCTGGAGGGCATGGGGAAACGGGCCGTCGCCTACAACGACCTGAAACGCGTGGAGCGAAAGTTCTTCTGGCTGCTCCTCCTGGACGTGGCGGCTGTATTGCTGCCTGAGGTGGGGCTGAGCGGGCGGATCGCCTATCGCCTTCTGGAGCGGTGGAACCGCCGTCTGAACACACAAGGAGACTGACATGGACGCTGTGCTTAACGCGATCTGGACCTTCCTCAACAGCCCGCTCGGCATCACGGCGGTCGCGGCCGTGGTGCTGTACCTCTTGAAGCGGGCCCGCGAGCGGTATCCGGCCTGGATGGACTGGGAAGGGTCCATCATCGAGGCCGTCAAGATGGCCGAGAAGCACATCCCTGACGACGCCGAAAACAAGTCCCTCAGGCGGTTCAACGACGCCTTGGCCTACGTGCTCCGCATCTACCAGGAGGTCAACGGCAAGATGCCCTCCGAGAAACAGCGCCGCGAGATCAAGGAAGGCATCCGGCTGAAACACGCCGAACTGGAGGCCACCGGCGGGTTGCACAAGACGGAGTGAGGCGATGCCTCCGGGACTCGGTCTTCGCATCGGCGTCAGCCCGTCGATCTTCTTCAACGCCCCGGCCGTCCAGCAGGCCGTGGACCGAGCGAAGCGGCGAGTCCTGATCCAGCAAGGTGCTTACCTTCGTAAGGTCGCTCAGCACCTGATTCACCGCCGACGCGGCGCGTCCCGGCCGGGAAACCCGCCCCACTCGCACGCCGGCCTTCTCCGCGACCAGATCTTCTACGGCTACGACCGGGCGGCCGAGTCGGTGATTGTCGGCCCGCGCGTGTTCAAACCCAGCGTCGACGTGCCCGGCGTGTTGGAATTCGGCGGGGTACTCGCTGGCCCACGCCGGTTCGCGCACTATCCCGCCAGGCCGTTCATGGGGCCCGCCCTCGAGCGCAGCGAGCCGAAACTCGCCGCGTTCTGGCACGACAGCGTGAAGGAATAACCATGCCGACCTACGCCCGCGACATCAAGGCCGGCCGTGCATCGGTCGAACTGACGACGAAGGACCGGATGCAGCGCGGCCTCGCGCGCGCCCGTGCCCGGCTCCAGGCCTTCGGCCGGGACGTCCAGGCCATCGGTATGACCATGACGACGGCGG
>CAZNSB010000852.1:0-1831 GCA_964575155.1 uncultured Planctomycetaceae bacterium
TTGCCGCCCTCGTCATCGTCGGCGACCGCAACGGGCAGGTCGGCGTCGGGTACGGCAAGGCCAACGAGGTGCCCGCCGCCGTGGACAAGGGCATCAAGAACGCCCGGAAGAACGTCCTTGCCGTTCCCCTCCGCGGGCGGACCATCCCCCACAAGGTGGTGGGACGCTTCGGAGCCGCCAAGGTCATCATGGTCCCCGCCCACGAGGGGACCGGCGTGATCGCCGGCGTGCACCTCCGCCCGCTGCTGGAGCTGGCGGGGATCCGCGACGTGCTGACGAAGTCGCACGGCTCGGCGAACCCGAAGAACATGGTGCAGGCGGGGCTGGCCGGGCTACAGAGGCTGCGCTCCGCCGAGACCGTTGCCAAGCTGCGCGGCGTGGAGCTGTCATGAAACTCGACCGCATACTCTCGGACGCCGGGCGAGGCAAGACCCGAAGACGCCGCGGGCGCGGCAAGGGGTCCGGCGCCGGCAAGACCTGCGGGCGCGGACACAAGGGGGCCGGGCAGCGCGCGGGGCGCAAGGCCCGGTACGGGTACGAGGGCGGGCAGAACCCGGCCTTGTTCCGGGTTCCGAAGCGCGGCTTCAACAACGCGAATTTCCGTGTGGCGTATCAGGTCGTCAACGTGGTGGACCTGGGGCTTTTCGACGCCGGCCAGCGCGTGGATCGCGAGGTCATGGCGAAGGCGGGCATGGTCCGCCGCGACGGCGGGCCCGTCAAGATTCTCGGCGACGGCCGGCTGGGGAAGGAACTGACGGTGGTGGCCGAGGCCTTCTCGGCGGCGGCGGAGAAGAAGATCCTCGCCGCCGGCGGGAGCGTCGAGCGCCCGCAGGGGCCGGCCCGGTAGATGGAGTCCTATGGCGTTTCGTGCGTTCAGGCTGGTTTGCGGCGCGGCGCTGCTGATCGTGGTGCTGACGCTGGTGGCCTACGCCGTCGGCGACCTGGCGGCGGCGAAAGGCAATCCGCGCGCCCTGTTCGTCCCCGTCGCCGTGATCTTCGCTTGCGCGGCGGCGCTGGTGGCGTATTACTTCGCCCTGTTCCGCCCGCGGGTGAGCGTTTTCAGCGGCTTCCGCATCCTGCTGGGGGCGGTGGTGGGGGTGCTGGCGTTCTACCTGATCGGCGCCGCCGCCCTGGACGCCGCCGACGCGCTGAACGCCGAGACCTTCGCCGCCGCCGCCCTGACCGCGCCCGTCGCCCGGATCGTGGTGGCCCTCCTGGTCGTCATGGTGTTCTACTTCGCCCTGGTCGCCGGCACCGGCATCCGCCGCGTGTTCGAGAACATCTTTTCCATCCCCGAGCTGCTGAAGAAACTGGCCTTCACCGTCGCCCTCCTGTGCATCTACCGCGTGGGGTTTCACATCCCCCTGCCCGGGCTCGATCAGCAGGCCCTCGCCAACATGATGAAGCAGACGGAGAAGGGGCCCTTCGGCCAGGTGCTGGCCTACATGGCCATGATCACCGGGGGCAACCTCCAGAAGTCCACCCTCTTCGGGCTGGGGATCATGCCCTACATCACCGCCGCCATCATCTTCCAGTTGCTGGTCACGGTGATCCCTGCGTTGGAGCGGCTGCAGAAGGAGGGCCAGGCCGGATACAGGAAAATCCAGGAGTACACCCGCTACGCCACGGTCGGGCTGTGCATGGTCCAGGCGGCGTTCTGGATGCGGTTCATCATGAACCCCAAGAGCCCGTACGTGTACGCGGCGTACGTGCAGACCACGGGGTCGTACCTGCGCATCTACCTGATGGGGATCATGGGGCTGACGGCGGGGACGGTGTTCCTGATGTGGCTGGGCGAGCAGATCGACGAGTACGGCATCGGCAACGGCAT
>CAZNSB010000853.1:0-1827 GCA_964575155.1 uncultured Planctomycetaceae bacterium
TCACCGAGGCGTGCGTGAAGGCCGGGATCGTCTGGGCTCGCGACTGGTCGCTCAAGTGGCAGTACGTCGAGCCGGCAAAGGGGCGGTTCGACTTCGCCGAGGCCGACCGGCAGATCGACCGGGCGCTGGGGCTGGGGCACGCGGTGCTGGGGCTGCTGCCGTTCCCCTCGGCCAACTGGTCATCCAGCGCCCCGCCGTCGGTGACCGCCGCCGGGGGCTACCCCGCAAATCGGCGGCGGATGTACTATGCCCCGCGGGACCTCGGAGAGTTCAAGACCTACGTCTCGCGGACGGTCCGGCACTACCGCGGGCGGATACGATGGTGGCAGGTCTTCAACGAGCCGCTGTACACCGACTACTCCCTGCCCCGCCGGGAGGGGTACACCCCGGCCGACTACGTCCGGCTGGTGAAGGCGTTCTGGGAGGCGGCCAAGGCCGCTGACCCCGAGTGCAAGGTTCTGGCCGGGCCCGGCGGGTGGACCTCCAGCTCCGGGCGGGACATGCAGCAGATGCTCCGCGCGGGGATGTTCAAGTGGTGCGACGCGCTGGACCTGCACGTTTACCCGGGTCTGCGCCCGCCGGAGGCCCTGGAGCGCGACCTGATGAAGGTCGAGCAGATGATGGACCGCACCGGCACGCGGAAGCCCATCTGGCTGACCGAGCACGGCTACTACGCCGACGACGACTTCCTGGCCCTGCCCCCGAGGCCCGGCTTCATCAAGCCGCTGCCCGACGAGCGTGTGCAGGCGGAGTACTCGGTGCGGTTCAACCTGATCCTGCTGGCCCACGGCGTGCGGAAGATCTTCTACCACGCCGGGTCGAGCTGCGGTCTGAACCGCGATCACCCCCAGAGCATCTTCTTCGACTACGGCGGCGAGCCCCGCAGGATACTCCCGGCCGTCGCGGCGTTCGCGGACCTCTTCTCCCCCGCCGTCGAGTTCGTCAGGGACCTCTCGGCGGAAGGCAGGCACCGGGCGCTGCTTTTCCGCGACGGGCGGCGGCTGATCCTGGCGGCCTGGCAGGCCCGCCCCGCCGACCCGGCACGCATCCGCGCCCGCGGCGCGGTGGAGCTGCGAGACATCGTCGGAAACAAGATCGACGCCGGGCGAAGCGACCTGTCCTCCTCGCCGGTCTTCGCCGTGGCCGAGGGCATGACGCAGGCCGAGTTCGCCGCCGCCGTCGCCGTCGGCCCGCCGGGCGATTGAGGCCGCCGGTTCTTGACAGCCGCCCACGTCGCCGGCCGGGACGACGCCCCCCGGCGCCGCCGCTCGCCCCGCCCGGGAGCAGCTCCTTGCCAGGCCGGGGGACGGGCGTTAGCATGTCCGCGTCGCAAGCGGGCCCGGCCTCGCGGGTGGCCGACATCCAATCGGTGAGGTCCTCCAATGGAAAAGAAACGCATCCGTGCCGGGCTCGTCGGGGCGGGGTTCGCGGCCGGGT
Organism: uncultured Planctomycetaceae bacterium; assembly: GCA_964575155.1. Classification (GTDB taxonomy): domain Bacteria; phylum Planctomycetota; class Phycisphaerae; order SM23-33; family SM23-33; genus CAZNSB01. The sequence goes on from CAZNSB010000853.1 coordinate 1,438, forward strand.
TTCACTTCGAGGCCCTGAAAAAGGTCCACGACACCGACGTCGAGGTGGCGGGGGTGTTCGACGTCGATCAGGACCGCGCCGGCGAGTACGCCCGGCAGCGCGGCATTCGCCTCTTCGTGAGCCTCGAGGCCTTGCTGGAGGAGGTGGACGTGGTGCACGTCTGCGTCCCGCCGGTGGCGCACGAGGCCGTCGCCGTCGCCGCCCTGCGGCGCGACAGGTTCGCCATCTGCGAGAAGCCCCTCACCGGGTTTTTCGGCGACGGCTCGGACGACTTTCACGGCGAGCGCTTCGCCAAGCAGCAGGCGCTGGACCACGCCCTGGCCAGCATCGAGCGGATGGTCGCCGCCGAGGCCGACAGCAAGGCAAGGATCCTCTACGCGGAGAACTGGG
>CAZNSB010000854.1:0-1819 GCA_964575155.1 uncultured Planctomycetaceae bacterium
AGCCCTGGCGGTACCCCTGGAGCAGCGCCGCCGCCCACGTGGCCGGCGAGGACGACGCGCTGGTGAAGGTCGCCCCGATGCTGGAAATCGTTGCGCAGCACATGGCGGACCTGCCTGGCCGGCAGGCAGGCTGGCAGGCCTACCTGGCGTTGGAGACACCGGCCGAGACGATCCGCCGTCTTCGCCTGCACGAGCGGACGATGCGGCCGCTGGGCGACGCGGGGTTCATCGCCAAACTGGAGCGCCTCCTCGGCCGCCCCCTGCGCCCCGGAACGCCCGGCCGCCCAAGGAAAGACAAAAAATAGGATGATGTCCCCAATGGCATTAAGATAGGGCTTTGCAGCCCGAAGGGCTGAGATTCGCCAGCCCAGGCCAACGGCCTGGGGGCGGGCGTATCGCAGGTGGGCGAGCCCTGAAGGGGCGGCAGAAAACGCTCTCAAGTCGCGGTTATATCGCCCCTTCAGGGCTTCGCCGATCACGATCCGCCTTCCCCGGGCGTTGCCCGGGGCTGATGAATCCGAGCCCTTCGGGCTCCCGAAGCGCCACCGCGATTCGCTTATCTTAGGGCCATTGGATGATGTCCCCGGATATCCCACGTAGCGTGGGGCGAGTCCCGATCCTGTGGATCGGGACGAGTCCCCCTGCCGCCCGGGAGAGCGAGGTGCCGGGATGAAGGCAAAGGTGATCGTCATGCTGCTGGCGATTTCGCTGGCTTCCGGCGCGGAGGACGCGCCCCGCACGAAGCCGGCGACGACGCCGGCCGTCACCGTCGGCGCGATCCGCTGGGACGCCTGGTTCAACGGCAAGGGCTCGAGGCAGCGGTATCAGAAGAACTTCACCCCCGACGCCCCCAAGTGGCACGGCACGCTGCCGTTCTTCGCCAAGGTCGTCTCCAGGACCGAGGTGGAGGTCTTCGCCGACCGGCAGGAGGTGATGGACCGGGAGATCGCCCACGCCAAGGCCGCCGGGCTGAGCTACTGGGCGTTCCTGTACTACCGCCCGGGCGTGGCCGCCGACGGGTTCGACCACGACAAGATGAACATCGGGCGCCGGCTGTACCTCGCCAGCCGGCACAAGGCCGACGTCAACTTCTGCCTGATCATCTACCCCTGCGACGGGAAGGAGTGGCGGGCGACCGTGGCGGACGTGGCCAGGCTGGTCAAGGAGCCGACGTACCAGACCGTCGCCGGCGGCCGGCCGCTCATCTACCTCCTCGCCTGGGGCGAGCCCGCCCAGAAGTGGGCCGCCGACAAGAACAACCGCAGGCACATCGACTCCCTGCGGAGCGAGGTCCGCAAGGCCGCCGGGGCCAACCCCTACATCGTCGTCCAGGCCATGCGGACCGCCGGGGCGGTCCGCTGCGCCGACAACCTGCACCTGGACGCCATCAGCGCCTACGCCGTGTGGGGCGGGAGGGACTACCCGGGGCTGGACCTCTCGGCCCGGCGGCACTGGGCGGCGTGGAAGGCCACCGGCAGGAAGGTCGTCCCCCTGGCGATGGCCGGGTGGGGCGGCGCCCGCGGCGGGACGCTCCAGCAGCCCACCCCCGAGCAGCTCGCCGCCCACCTCACCGCCGCCCTCCGGTGGGTCCGAGACAATCCCGGGGCGGCCGAGGCCCGTACCGTCCTGTTCTACGCCTGGAACGAGTTCGACGAGGGGGGCTACCTGGCTCCCACCAAGGGCGAGGGTGCCGCACGCATCGAGGCCCTGGCCAGGGTCCTCAGGCCCGCACCCGCCGGCCGGAAACCGCCCCCCCCGGATCGCCGCTAACCCAACTTTCGCACTTGGAGGCCATTCTGACGATTTTCGACCCAATTTT
>CAZNSB010000855.1:0-1817 GCA_964575155.1 uncultured Planctomycetaceae bacterium
CTCCAAGCAGCGGGCAAGAGGCGTGGTTCCCACCGTCAACACGCCTGCCTCTGGCCCTCCCGGAACAGCGGGGTGGGCGATCCCGTCCGCAGATCGGCTGTCTGACAATCGACGTAACTCCAGCCGAACCAGCGCGGACGGAGTTTTCGAGAGGGACACCAAGGAGAAACCTTGACGCCAGGCGCCGTGACCTGCGCAACTCCGCGCGGTGAGGAATTTCTTGAGCGAAGACGCGCTACCGGCTATATTCCGGCCATGGCCGTGATCGAGCTTCGCATACTCTTGTTCGGGATGGTCCTTGCGCTGACCGGCGCGGGATGCGTTGGAGAGCACTCGAAGGCGGCTTCTGAGAAGGCTGTCGTCATTGCCGAGTGCGTCGATCAACTCGTCGCAATGCAGGAAGAGGGCGGGATGTGGCCCTACGAGGGTCGGTACCGTATCGAAGGGAACATCCCGGTCCCCTACCAGGTAGGCGGCACGAGCCTCGTCTGCATGGCCCTGCTCTACGGAGCGGACGGGGAGGATTCGAGGGCTCGCCCTGCGTTCCAGGCCGGATTGAAGTTCGTTCTGAGCCGCCTCGACCATCCTCAGATGATCCCGGCCAAGGAACTCAAGTACGACATGCGCGTCCTGGGCCAAGCCTATGCGCTGCTGCTGCTCTGCCACGTGCAGGTGAAAGGAGCAGCCGGCGTCGAGGAGACTCTCGTCGATGAGTGGATCCCGCGGCTCGTCAAGTCGCTCGTGTTCGAGCAGATGACCGACGGGGGGTGGAACTACCAGGGACGCCCCGTCCACGCCTCCTTCGTGACGTCCTCGGTGGTGCAGGCCCTTCTCTGGGCGAATGCTGGGGGGCAGAAGATCCCGCCTGCGGTGTTTGGCCGCGCCCGGGACGCTCTGGTGGCCAGCAGGATCGCCGACGGCGCGTTCTACTACTTCGGGACGCGCCAATCGGCTAAGGCTCGCCAGCGGCAGGATAGATTGCCCGGCTCGGCGGCCCGGTCCGCCATATGTGAGACGATGCTTCATCTCCTCGGAGCGGGCTCGACGGAGAGGATCCGAGGGGCGATCGAGGCCTTCCACACCCATTGGGGCGAGCTCGAGAAGCGCAGGAAGAAGCCCGGCACTCACGAAGGCCCGTACCTCATCGCCCCGTACTACTTCTACTACGGGCACCGCTATGCTGCCCAAGCGATCGAACTGCTGCCCGCGCCGGTCCGGGCCAAGGAGCGGAATCGGCTGTTCGAACTCCTCCTGCGCACGCGCGACCCGGACGGAACATGGAACGACCGGGCGTTCCCTCGCAGCCGGAATTACGGAACGGCCATGGTCCTGCTGGCCCTGCTCAGCGACAAGATCGGCCCGCCGCCCCCATACCGCGGAAGGCCGGACGAAGGCGGACAATGCCTTCCCGAGAAACCCAACATGAGTCAATAGAGGTGCGCCCGCCGCGGCGGGCAGGACTGGCTCGCACGCGCAGCGCGGGCAAAGATCGGCTGGGACCTACCTGTCCCTCTCGAAAACTCCGTCCGGCCCATCCGAAGTAGGACCCGATCCGCATCTGGCGGCGTCCTCCCGTCCGGGCCGGGTCCACGTTCTCGACGGCCGGCAAGATGCCGGCGCTACGGGACCGAACGGCCGAGGGAGACCGGGCGTGGCATACGCCGGTCAGTCGATGGTCACGTCGAGGACGAACGTCTCGCCGGAGGCAAGCGCCACCCAGCAGCGGACCGGCTTGTGGGTGTAGGTGAACTCCATCTGGTAGGGGTTGAGGATGCGAAACTCGCGCTCAACGGCGAAGTCCTTGTTCGCCTGGAGAC
>CAZNSB010000856.1:0-1812 GCA_964575155.1 uncultured Planctomycetaceae bacterium
CCGGTTACCGCATCAACGTAGCCGCCGACGACCCCGCCGGTCTCGTCATCTCCGAAGGACTCCGCGCCCAAGCCTCGGGCCTCGGTCAGGCGATGAAGAACACGTCTCAGGCCATCAACCTGATCAGGACCACTGAGGCCGCCATGCAGGAGGTCCACAACATCCTCCGCCAGATGCGAGACCTCGCCGTCCACGCCGCCAACTCAGGCGCCAACGAGCAAGCAGCCATCGAAGCCGACCAGGCACAGATCGGTTCGGCCATCGAGTCTCTCGAGCGCATCTCCGCCCAGACTCAGTTCGGCTCCAAGAAGTTGCTCGACGGCTCCGCCGGCGTCCTCGGCCAGATCACCGGCACCACCGGCGCCGCTGCCGGCACCTTCGTCTCCGGCACCGCCTCCACCAAGTCCGGCACCTACACCGTAACCATCGACCAGGTCTCCACCAAGACCAACCTCATCGGTGCCGGTGCCGTCGCCGCCACCTACACCGGTGGCGTCCTCAAGCTCAACGGCATCTCCATCACCATCGCCACTGACACCGCTGCCGCTGACGTCGCCGCCTCCATCAACGCCAAGACCTCACAGCACAGCGTCACCGCCACCCAGGCCGCCAGCGTCCTCACCCTCACCCACAGCAAGTTCGGCTCCACCTACAGCATCGACTACACTGGCAGCACCGTCGCCACCGACGCCACAGGCCTCAACCTCGACGGCGGCACCTACACCGCGGGCGTCAACATCCAGGCACATACCAACGAGTACGCCACCGCCGTTGAGGGGATGGGACAGGTCTGGACCAGCACTGGAGGCTACGACAGCTCCGGCCTCACCATGCTCATCTCCGCCGGCGCAGCTGCCGACACCCTCACCATTCAGGTCACCGCTGGCACCCTCGTCTTCCAGATCGGCGCCAACGCAGGCCAGACCGTCTCCGCTGCCCTGCCCAGCACTGACCCGAGCCTCCTCGGCGTCGGAACCGAGGGCCTCCAGGGCTCCGCCAGCAACGTCGCAGAGATCGACGTCACCACCACCGTCGGTGCCAATGACGCCATGCTGCTCATCGACAATGCCATCACCCAGATCTCGACCACTCGCGGCAACCTCGGCTCCACCCAGCGCAACGTCCTCGAGAGCGCCTTGTCTTCGCTCGGCGTCGCGCGGGAGAACGTCCTCGCCTCCGAAAGCGCCATCCGTGACACGGACATGGCCAACGAGGTCGTCTCCTTCACCAAGTACCAGATCCTCCTCCAGGCTGGCGCCAGCATGCTGACCCAGGCCAACCAGGCCCCGCAGGTCATCCTTCAGATGCTGCGATAAGCTCCTCCGGGTGACCCTTGCCAGGTGCCCTCACGCATCCTGGCCTAGGGATGGGCCCGCCTGGCTCAGGCGTCCTTCGCCTGGCGGGCCCCCTCTTCCCGGCAGGCGACCTTCGCCCGGCAGTCGGGCTCCGCCCGGCAGGCGACCTTCGCCCGGCAGGCGACCTTCGCCCCAGCGGACAAGGTGAGCGACCGTGAAACCCCTGGAACCCCTCCCTATCCATCTGCCGCTCCCTGGCGGCGATGGTGCGCCGGGCCCCCATAGCCCGGTGCCAGGCAGGTCGGCGCCCTGCGCCTCGGCGCCGTGCGCCCGACCTTCGCCCGCTCGCTCGCCTGCTGCCGACCGGGGCACCTCCCCCCCGGCCGCCTCCGGTCGGCAGCCCGCAGGGGCTCCCAGCGCCCCCGCGCCCCGTGCCCCCCTCCAGGCCAGCTTCCGCTTCGAGGAGCTCGCCCGCCAGGTCGTCGTGACCCTCGTTCGCCCCGAGACTCAGCAGGTC
>CAZNSB010000857.1:0-1809 GCA_964575155.1 uncultured Planctomycetaceae bacterium
GGCTTGACCGTGGCCGTGGCCGAGGGCATCTACCAGGAGCGCGTCACGGTGCCCAGCTACACGCACCTGATGGGCAGCGGTCCGGAAGGGACCTTCCTCCTGGCCAATGGCCTTGGCAGCCCGGTCACCTTCGATGGTGCCGTGCACTCGCAGGTCAGCGACTTCTGGCTGTTCGCAGGCGGCAGCGGTGGGGGCGGCGTGCGGGTCACCGGTGGCTCCAACAACATCACCATCACGCACAACCTCATTACGGGCAACGTCTCAGGCGTGCGCTTTGATGGCCGGGCATCCGGAACGGCGCTGTTCAACACCATTTCCGACAACTCGGGAGCCGGCGTCCTGGCTACCGGTGTGGCGAGCCGGGCGGTGGTGCGGAACAACATTCTGGAGCACAACCAGTACGGTTTGCAGACCCAGAGCGGCGGCAGCATCGCCGGCAACTACAACCTGCTCTACAACAACACCGCGAGCAACTACCAGGACGACGCGGGCACGGGGCTGGCCGCCGGCCCGAACGACGTCTTTGGCTCTCCGCACTTTACGGCCAACTTCCACATTGGGCCGACCTCTGCGGCACGGGATCGGGCCGATCCCGCCGAGCCGGTGCCCGTGGGCGGCGGCCTGCGCGCGGACATCGGCTATTTCGAGCTGTTGGTCGCGCCCATCACCCTGCTGCTGGGGCAGGAGGACGTCTCCACGGCCACGGGCAACTCGGGCGTGCAGCAGGTGCAGGTAGGCATTACGCATGTGCAGGATCCCACTCAGCCCTGCACGGATACGGTGCCCTCGGCGGGCGGTTGGACCACCTTGCCGCCGCTCTCCGGAGAGACGACCGATGACTGGCAGACCAGCTACACGCCCTCCCTGGAAGGCCTCTACCGGCTGTACAGCCGGGCGACTGACGTGGCAGGCAACCAGGAAACCAACCCACAAGATTGGTGCGATGGCGCCTTTGTCGCCGACGGGGTCGCGCCGGTGGTCCAGCTCCTGGCGCCTACCTCCGGCTCGTCCACCGCCTCTCCTTTCGAGCTGCGCGGCGCCGCCTCCGACTACGACCCGGGTGGAGAATTCACCGTCTACGAGGTCTACTTCGAGGTTGACGGCACCTACCAACCGGCGATGTGGGCCGCCGAACCCTGGGAGCCCGATGCGGCTACCAGTGCCAAGCGTCCCTTCCGCGCCTGGGTCAGCCTGCCCAATGGTTCGCACACGATCCAGGCCTTTGCCCAGGATCGCGCCGGCAACGTGGGACACAGCACCCTGGCCACGGTCCAGGTGACCAGCCAGAGCGCCGCCGACGCCACGCCGCCCACTTTGACCGTGACCACTCCCGCGGCTGGCGGGTGGGTCACGCCCACCATCTTCTTTGCTGGCACGGCCACCGACGCCGGCGGCAGCGGGCTGGCCTCGGTGGAAGTGAGCGTGGACGGTGGCGTGTTGTGGATGCCGGCGCATGTGGGCAGTCCCTGGCACCTGACGTGGGACTCGGGCCGCTGGGGCGAGATGCTTAGCTACCCCGTCCGTGTGCGCGCTCGCGACCGCGCGGGCAACACTACCGTCAACTCCCTGGTTATCACCCTGGACAACCTCTGCCCGGATGGCCCGAACGTGGACGAGCTCTACAGGCCGCCGGGGTGGCACTGGGACAGCGACTTTATGTTGTGGATGCGGCTCGACCCGCCGATCGACGCCAGCGGCACAGCGGACGCCGTGCGGACATTTGACCAAGTGACCGACACCGTCCCCTCCACGGTGTTCGCCGTCCCGGCTCCCGATTCCGTGCTTTCCATCACTTCCGGGGGTCTGGGC
>CAZNSB010000858.1:0-1805 GCA_964575155.1 uncultured Planctomycetaceae bacterium
CGTTGTGTCGGGCGGCGGCGCCCGGACTCAGCGCGGTGGCCCCCGGAGGGCCCCGTCGGGCTTCCCAGGCCGCCGCGCGAAACGCACGGCGGCCGGGCCGCTCACCGCTTGCTCAGCCACCGGCTGAGCTGCCTGGCGGTGCGGGTGTTGAGGACGTGCTTCTTCTCGGCCCAGCCGCGGCGGGCGGTGATGACGCCGTACTTCATCATGTCCAGCTCGGCCGTGGAGTGGGCGTCGGTGTTGATGACGATCTTCGCCCCGGCCTCGATGGCGGCCCGCACGTGTGCGTCCCGCAGGTCCAGGCGCATGTAATGCGCGTTGATCTCCAGGGCCACGTCGTTCTCGGCGGCGGCCGCGGCGATCTGGTCGATGTCCAGCTCCATGCCCCTGCGCGAGCCGATGAGCCGACCCGACGGATGCCCGATGCAGTGCACGCACGGGTGCTCGATGGCCTTGATGAGCCGCTTGGTGGCTTGCTCCGCGTCCAGCGACAGCGCCGAGTGCGGCGAGGCCGTCACGAAGTCCAGCTCCGCCAGCACGTCGTCGGGAAAGTCCAGCCGGCCGTCCTTCAGGACGTCCACCTCGATCCCCGCCAGCACGGCGATGTCCTTGTGCTTCCCGGCGGCCTTGCGAATGGCGGCCACGTGGTCGGCGAGGCGGGCCTCGTCCAGCCCGTTGGCCTGAATCTGGCTGCGGGAGTGCTCGGTGATGGCCATGTACTCGTAGCCGAGCTTTCGGCAGGCGGCGATCATCTCCTCGATGGAGTTCCTCCCGTCGGAGGCCGTGGTGTGCATGTGCAGGTCGCCGCGGATGTCCTTCAGCTTCAGCAGCTTCGGCAGCTTTCCCTCGGCGGCGGCCGACAGCTCGCCGCGGTCCTCGCGGAGCTGGGGGGGGACCCATTCCAGCCCGAGCGCCTGGTAGATGCCTTCCTCGTCCCGCCCGGCGATCTGTTTTCCGCCTTGGTCGAACAGCCCGTACTCGTTGAGCTTGAGCTTGTTCCTGACGGCGATCTCCCGGAGGGCGACGTTGTGGGCCTTGGAGCCGGTGAAGTACTGAAGCGCCGCCCCGAAGCTCCCCGGCGGCACCACCCGCAGGTCCGCCTGGATCCGCCCGTCCACGACGACGGAGCCCTTGGTGGTGCCGCTGGCGAGGACCTTTGTGACCCTCCCGGCCGAGGTGAAGGCGGCGATGATCTGCCCGGCGTGCTTCTCGCCGGCCTGGCACAGAATGTCGATGTCGCCGACGGTCTCGCGCCAGCGGCGGAGGCTGCCGGCCACCTCGACGCGGGCGGCGCCCTTGCATTCGGCGACGGCGCCGCGGAGGGCGTCGGCGACGCTCTCGGCCTCGTCCAGCCGGTAGCGGGCCGCGACGCTGTCGGCGAAGGCGATGGCGTCGGTGATCTGGGCGATCTTCTTGGCGCCCATGCCCTCGACGGCCTCCAGCTTGTCCCGGTCGCCCTCCAGCGCCGACCGCAGCTCGTCCAGCGAGGTCACCCCCGCCTGTCGCCACAGCTTCGCGACGGTCCTGGGCCCGAGGCCCTGCACCTGGAGCAGACCCAGCAGACCCGGCGGGACCTTCCCTCGCAGGTCCTGGTGCTGGGCGAGGGCGCCGGTCTTGAGGATCTCCTCGATCCTGCCGGCGGCGCCCTTTCCCACCCCCGGCAGGGCCTGTAGCCGCCCGGCCGAAGCCAGCGCGGCGACGTCCTCGGCGGTCTCTTCGAGCACCCGGGCCACCTTCCGGTAGCTGCTGACGCGGAAGCGGTCCTCCTCGAGGATCTCCATGATGTCGGCCATCTCGGCGAAGAT
>CAZNSB010000859.1:0-1802 GCA_964575155.1 uncultured Planctomycetaceae bacterium
GGCGGCGACCGTGCGCGTCCAGGTCCGGGCGGCGGACTTCTGGGGCCGCAGCGCCGGGGCAAAGGAAGTGACGATCAAACTCCCCCCGACCCACACGGTCGAGCAGTGGGCCGATCTGCGTCTGACGCGGCGGGGCTTCTACCGGGTGCGGGCGACGGCGGAGGGCGGGGCGGTGGTCAACGACCTCCGCATCGCCATCCTCCCGAAGTCCGGGCGGAAGGACTCGATTCTCGGCATCAACCACGCCTACGGGTGGGACCACCTGGCGCGGGGCTGCGTGGAGGCGGGGATCGGCTGGGCCCGCGACTGGTCGCTGAAGTGGCAGCACGTCGAGCCGGTCAAGGGCCGGTTCGACTTCGCCGAGGCCGACCGCCAGATCGACCGGGCCCTGCGGCTGGGGCACAGGGTGCTGGGGCTGCTGCCGTTTCCCTCGGCGAACTGGTCTTCCAGCGCCCCGGCTTCGGTGAAGGTCACGAGACAGTACCCGGGCAACCGTCGGCGGATGTACTACGCCCCGCGCGACGTCGCGGAGTTCAAGGAGTACGTCTCGCGGACGGTGAGGCACTACCGGGGGCGGATCAGGTGGTGGCAGGTGTTCAACGAGCCGCTGTACACGGACTACTCCCTGCCTCGCAAGGCCGGGTACGCCCCGGCCGACTACGTGGCCCTGGTGAAGGCGTTCCACCAGGCCGCCAAGGACGCCGACCCGAGCTGCATGGTCCTCGCCGGGCCGGGCGGGTGGACCGTCAGCAGCGGGCGCGACCTGGAGGGCATGCTCGCCGCCGGCATGGGGAAGCACTGCGACGCCATCGACGTGCACGTGTATCCGGGGCTCCGCCGGCCGGAAACCTTCCCCCGCGACCTGGAGAAGATCAGCGACATCCTCGCCGCCCACGAGGTCCGCAAGCCGCTGTGGCTGACGGAGCACGGGTACTACGCCGACGACGACCTTCTCGCCGTCCCCCCCAAGGGCGGCTTCCCCAGGCTGCTGGGCGACGAGCAGGTCCAGGCCGAGTACTCCATCCGATTCAACCTCATCCTCCTGGCCGGGGGCGTGCGGAAGATCTTCTACCACGCCGGCTCGGCCGCGGGCCTCAACCGCGACGCCGCCCAGAGCGTCTTTTTCGATTACGGGGGCCAGCCCCGCAAGCTGCTCCCCGCCGTCGCCGCCTTCGCCGAGCTGTTCTCGCCCCAGGTCCGGTTCGTCAAGGACGCCTCCAGGCCGCACACCCACCGGGCGCTGCTCTTCCGCGACGGCCGGCGGCTGATCCTGGCCGCCTGGCAGGCTCGCAAGGGCAAGCCGGTCACCCTCCGGGCCGGGCATCGCGGCATCGCGCTCCGCGACATCCTCGGGAACACGATCGACGGCCACAGGGCCCGGCTATCCACCTCGCCCGTCTTCGCCGTCGCCGAGGGGCTCGGGCAGGATCTCGTCGGCGACTCCGTCGTTATCGATGTCCCACAGGTCGCCGTGCTCGAAGTTTCCGTTTTTCTCGATAAGCGTCTCGGGCCACAGGCCGCCGGCGTTGCCGGTGTTGCGGAACCACGACGACTGTTTCCCGTGCCATGAGCAGGAGACGACGTCCAGCAGCCCGTCGCCGTCGACGTCCAGCGGGGCGTTCATGAAGTCCCACGTGTAGCCGTTGCCGTTTTCATCGACGCTTCCCTTGAGGGTGCGGATTTTCTGTTTTTTCCAGTCGGGCGCCAGGTAGAGATAGGGCCCGGCGACGACGTCGAGCTTCCCGTCGTTGTTGAAGTCGCCCACGCCGCAGGCCTCGCTGCGGTAGTTACCGACGCGATGC
>CAZNSB010000860.1:0-1800 GCA_964575155.1 uncultured Planctomycetaceae bacterium
TGACGAGCGGCGAGAAATCGGAGTCGCCGCTGATGATCACGAAGGTGTCCACGTGTTCCTTGGTGTAACAGAGGTCGAGCGCGTCGACCACCATGCGGATGTCCGCGGAGTTCTTGCCCGACTGGCGGACGTGCGGGATCTCGATCAACTCGAACGACGCCTCGTGCATCACGGCCTTGAACTCCTCGTAGCGGGCCCAGTCGCAGTAGGCCTTCTTGACCACGATGGTCCCCTTCAGGAGCAGGCGCTCGGTCACCTTGCCGATGTCGAACCGGGCGTAGCGGGCGTCGCGAACGCCCAGGGCCACGTTCTCGAAATCGCAGAACAGGGCCATGCTCCGGGTCTCGGACGATTGGGTTTCGGGCACAGGCGTTCCTCCCGATGGTTCACGCGTTCAGGTTTCCCGCCGATCGTGGGGCCGCCGGCGTCCGGGCACCCCCGTGCGACCGCGGGTCCGGTTCCTCCGGTCACAGGTTACCCGAAAATGCGTTCACCTGCAACGGCGATGCGCCGGACGCGGCCGCCATTCGGTCACCCGGAGGTCGTGCTTCGCGGCCACGAGTCCCCTTTCTCTGGCCAAGGCAGGACCCTTTTTCCGATGCGCGGCCGCGCCGATGTGGTAGGCTGTGACGGAAAAAGGTTCCTGGAGTCTTTTTGACCGGCCGTCGCGGGCGGGTATACTGGACCTGTGCCCAGGCGAGGCCCGCTCTGCGGGTGAAAGTGATGTCCAAGGCCTCTAACCTGCCCAGCGCGATGGACCACCTCACGGATAAACGTCTGCGCCAGGCGCTGGCCGAGGTCAAACAGGCCCTCGTCGAAGCCATCGGTCCGGAGTTCCGGCTGATCCTGTTCGGCTCCCGCGCCCGCGGCGACGCCGAGCCCGACTCCGACGTGGACCTGATGGTCATCCTGCCGGACGAGGCGTATACCTTCGAGAACCGGCGAACCATACACAACGTTGCAGCCGACATCGCCCTGGAACGCGACTACGTATTCTGCCCACTCATCGTCTCCGAGCGCATCGCCAAAGAGCACGCCGGCTTCATGGTGTTCGGGGCCGTCGAGAAAGAAGGGATATCCCTGTGAGCCCGGAGGACCAAGTCCGGCGTTTCCTCGGTGCCGCCCAGGAAGACCTGCGCATCGCCGCGGAACTGCTTGATGCGGGACATGCGCGCGTCGCCGCCTCCCGTGCCTACTACGCCGTCTTTTACGCCGCAAGCGCGGCGCTATTGGACCGTGGCCACACGTTCTCCAAGCACTCGGCGGTCATCGCCGCCTTCGCGCGCGAGTTCGTCAAGGACGGGCCTTTCGACAAGACGATGTTCCGTACCTTGGAGCGCGGATTGGCGTTACGAGGCAAGAGCGACTATGATCTCGTTCGCCTCGACAAGGAAGATGCGGACGACTTCTTGGTCGATGCCCGGCAGTTCGTCGAGACCGTACAGAACATGCTGGAGCAAGAGGGCCACGAGGTGTCTCCAGAGACGCCCGCCGATGAGCATGGCTGAGGCACTTCCGAAACACACGGGGGATCGCGGTCCCCTTTCTTCTTGCAATTATTGCTCCACATGCCAAATGATATGATGGTGAGCGATGCTCGGCATGACGTCGCCAACTCCGAGGAGGGCTGAACCGTGCCGGATACCCCCCGCCACCAGGCCCTCCGCTACTGCCCCTTCTGCGGGGCCGACGGGCTGACGCAGCGCAGCCCGAAGCGGCTGGCGTGCGACGCCTGCGGCGGCGAGATGTTCATCAACCCGGCCGCGGCCGCGGGGGCACTCCTCGCCGACGAACGCGACC
>CAZNSB010000861.1:0-1792 GCA_964575155.1 uncultured Planctomycetaceae bacterium
TCACGTGGCTGCACCCGACCGGAATCTCCCCGCGGCTGCGGCCGTTGACCTTCTCGGCAACCTCGTCGGCCGTGAGGATCTCTTCCTCCGCCTGCTCCAGGACCGGCTCGTTCTGGTACTCCGCGAAGAACGCCGCCTCGTCCTGGAGCTTCAGGTTCATCGCGTGCTGAATGGCCGACAGCTCGTCGGGGTTGTACCGGGCCTCCCACGCGACCTTCGCGCCGGCGTCCATCTCGGCCCGATGGGCGCGGTAGAACTCCGTCGCCTCGACGCCGCGGCCCTCGTTACGGAGGCTCTCGGCCAGAATGCTGGCGTACTGGTCCCACAGGCCTGTGTTGGTCGGGAAGGAGTACACCATCTTCGTCCGCTCGCCTTGCCATTGCGGGTGCTTGTCGCGGTCGAGGATGCGGTCGGCCATGTCGCCCGGGCAGATCACCGTGCAGGGCATGAACCCCGCGATCTTCACGCCCGGCCCGGCCAGGCCCAGCACCGCGCCGGCCAGGATCTTCTCCCGGTTCGCGCACTGTGACATCGACCGGGCCGATTCGTCAGTCTGCGGATCGTCCAGGACCACCAGCGACGGGCGGACGGTCTTGCCATCGGGGCACTTGTGCTTCATGCCCCGGATGCGGCCGGTGATCCCGGCGACTCGGATGATCGCGCCGCTGGCGGCGCTGCCGGGGATGGTCGGCAGGACGACGTGCTTGGCCGTCCACTCGATGTGGGTCCGCTCGCCGTCGCACGTCTGGCCCTGGCAGCGGTTGGCGATGCCTTCCAGCCGATGGATCGGGTAGGCGACCTCGGGGAAGTCCTCGAGCAGCAGCTCATTGGCCTCCAGCTCCGTCTTGATGCTGTCGAGCATGTCGGCGGCGTGGGCCTCGTCGCTACCGATCAGCGCCACGAACGGCCGGTAGCCGCACAGCACCGCCCAGACGCACGCCGTCTCGACCATGACCGTCTTGCCGCTGCCGCGCGGCATGGCGTAGGCGTACAGCCCGCCGCGCAGGACGGCGTCCTCGATGCGGGCGACGGCCTTCAGGTGGTCGGGCGACCAGGGCAGATAGAAGGTGTTCGGGAAGTACGTCTCGCAGAACAGCCGGAAGTCCTCTGACGCTGCCGCTCTTCGCTCCGGGTCCTTCACCTCCGGGATCGGGCCGATGTCCCTGCCCAGGGCCGACAGGCGCCGGTTCCGCTCCGCGGCGGCGGCCTTCATGTCCTCGTAGCCGGGCACCGACGGCTCTTCCGGCCGGCGGATGTGCCGGGCGACGGCCAGCCAGGCCACGTACTTGATCAGGTCGATCCGCTTGCCGTCGCCGACGCGGTAGCCCGCGAGGTTCTGGTGCCGATAGACCAAGTGCGGCTTGGCCACCTCGCCCAGGGGCGTGGAGTTCAGCAGCCGCAGCAGCTCGGCCGGCCGGAGCTTGCGGGGGTCAAGCTTCACCGCGCGTCCCCTCCTGCTGGACCAACCACGCGGCGTAATAGACGAGGTTGACCCGCCCGTCGGCCGTCACCGGGGCTCCAGCCTCGACGTCGGCCCGGATCATCTCCTCCGCGATCCGCTCGCCGCTGACGGCAGACAGCACCTTCGCGGCCTGGGCGATGGTCATCGCCAGGGGGTCGATCCGATCGGCCGGAATGTCGGAAGAATCTTCGGGCATCGTCGTAACTATCGCTCAGTCAAAGGTATGTGGCGGAAAAGAATCTGCCATGTCTCCGGGAATGTGGCTTAGCACCCTCGCGGTTCCATGGCCTCATGCGGTCGTGAACACGGCGAACGACAAGGAGAAGGCCA
>CAZNSB010000862.1:0-1792 GCA_964575155.1 uncultured Planctomycetaceae bacterium
GGCCGGTGACGCCCCCACGTTCAGCCAGCAGAGGGAAGTCGATGGCGACTTCCACCGGCCGCGGTGTGTCGTCACGCCAAGGGGTCGCACGAGTGACCGTAGTGCGGAAATGCCATTCAGGCTTCCACCAACCGCCCTCGTCGGCAGCGGTCGCCACCGAGCAAGCCGTCAGGGCGCAGAGAATCGCGGTCGTGATTCTGGTACTCATGGCCTCAGTCCTTGACTAGCCATTGCCGCGGATTGCCCGCCGCGCATGTGGTCGGATATTAGCGATGTTTACAATGTTATGCAGACAATCGGCCGGACGGTGGTTCGTCACGTGCGACGTGGGCTCCCATACGCCGCAGTACCACGTCCCTTCCAGGTTGGCCCGCGTCATCAGGCCGCAGTTGACCGGCGTCAGCGTCCGAGCCTTGTACGGACCGATCGTTGCCATGGCTGCCGAGTCGGCTGCCGCCCGCTCTTCGTCGATTCGCAGTCCCAACAGCGTGCGGCAGCCGCCGCTCTCTTCGCACGCGGGCACCGACTCCCAGGTACCATTCCGCAAGACGTGCGTCACGCTGTTGGCCACCGCCGGCCCACCTGTCTTGGCCCAAAGGTGGTACTCGCTGAACGCGGGCGTCTCGGCAATGGGGCGTCGCCAAGCTTGGTTCGACGGGGTCCTCGATGCGCACCTTGTCGGCACCAGCCAGTTGGCTCCGACGCGCTTGATCAGATTGTCCTCGATCACGACGCTTCCAGCACCTCAGGCACCCATGTGTTCCTGTGTGAAGATACATTGCGGTCGGGGAAGCGGGCAGAGTGAACCAAGTAGTGACCCCTTCCCGATTCTTGCGCCGGGCGTTATGGGAGAATCGCTTGTTGATTCGCATCCTAATCCCACCCCTCCCCCGAGGCAAGGCCGAAGGGAGGGACGTGTGAAGGTGGAGGCCGGGCGGACGCGGGGAGGAGGGAGTGTGATCACGCGCACGTCAGGGCCGGATGCGATGCGCTGGTACTGCCCGAGGACACGCTCGGCCTTGGGAACTGGGAAGCCGGTAATCCGAAGCGGCTCCGCGAGATCCTGCCCCCTGCCGTCGACCTCATGGTGCAACGTCTCGGGCGAGCCGCCGAGAAGCGCGACCAAGCGTGGCTCTACGTGGACCTCGGCGCCGTGCGGAAGATCGACCGCGCCAATCTGCTTTGGGGCTGGAAGATCCACCCGAGTGCGTTCACCATCGACGTCGCCCGCGCCGAGCCCGACAAGCCCGCCAGTTGGGCCACCGTGCACCAAGCAACTGACCGCCCGTACGAGACCTGGGAAGCCACCGACCGCATCCGCTTCGGCCCCGCCGAAGCGCGGTACGTGCGCGTCTCGGCCGCCAAACGGGCCGGCAACCAGACCTGGGCCGGCTACCATCTCATGGCCCTCGAAGTGCCGGTGAAAGCGCCCTGAGGAGAAAAGGGGCGGTAGACTCGCGGACGAGCCCATCGAGGAGCCGTTCACGAGAAATGCCGCGGCCTGGACACTCGTCGCCTGTCTGGCGTACCCATCAGCGGGCGCACGGGGCGGTCGAGTTCGAAATGGCGCGCCTGCCTGTGGCCGTCCTGCCACGGCGTGATGGGCGGGTGCTGAGCAGCCGCCCGTCGGCGAAGGCGAGGAACATGATGTGCTCGTGCGTGACCTTCGGGCCCTCGGACAGTTTCGCGAGCGGTCTCCGCGCTTCGCGACCCCGGCGGGCCTGCGGTCTCTTGTCCCCGCCTCGATGGCAGACCGACCGCTATTCCGGAAACAGCATGGTTCGGAATCCGC
>CAZNSB010000863.1:0-1790 GCA_964575155.1 uncultured Planctomycetaceae bacterium
ACCTGGCAGGGCGCCAGCCAGGCGCCCTGGAGTGTCGCCACCAACTGGAACCCCACCACCGGCCCCCCGGGGACCGCCGGCAACGCCGGCAGCGACGGGGTCCTGTTCCCGGCCGGTCTCTACTCCACCCTGGACGCGGACACGACCGTCACGACGGTGACGGTCGCCGGCACCAGCAAGTTTCGGCTGTACGGCACCGACAAGGTCCTGTCCTTCGACGACTTCTACTTCAACAACACGTACGCGGCCGCAAGCTATGTCAACACGGTGCTGGGGTCCGGCGGGACGGGCACGCTGGTGATCAACGCGGGGTACTTGCAGCTCTACCAAGCCAGCAACAACTACGGCGAGACGTACATCAACGGCGGCTTGTGTGAGGTCGCGAACGACGGGGCACTGGGCGCCGGCACCGTCTACCTCAACCCCGGCGGGACGTACGCAAGCGGCCACGCGACCGCCGCCAATACCCCCACCTTCATGTTCAACGGCGGGACGTTCACGCTCGGCGGGGGCAAAGCTCACTCCGGCCCCGTCTTCGTCGCCGACGGCACGACCACGACCATCATATGTAGCAACAGCCACATACTCGGCCCCATCTCCGGCACGGGCACCATGAGCTTCGTCCCGTATGTCGCGGACCCCACCCAGGTCTTCAACCTCCGCAACGCGGGCAGCACCTTCGACGGGCTCATCGACCTCAACGGCAACCTGAAGACGGACCAAGACGGCTCCCTGGGCACCGGCACCCTCCAGGTCAACCCCGGCGGGGTTTTCAAACTGCTGGCCCACCACGCCGCCGGGCCCGTCATCGTCGGCAACGGCGGGACGCTGTCAGCCTACAGCAAGACCTTCTCCGGCAACGTCGTCCTCAACGCCGGGACGACCACGACCGCCGGTTACTACTCTGCCAACAGGACGCTGACCCTCGCCGGCACCGTCAGCGGCGACGGCGCCCTGGAGGTCGACAGTGTCGACAACTACCTCATCCTGGGCAGCAACAACCCGAACTGGACCGGCGGGGTGACCGTCACCAGCGGCAGGCTGCGTGCCGGCGCCGCCGGGTCGCTGGGCACGGGCACGGTCATCGTCAACGGCGGCACGCTCCAGACGTACGCCGCCGGGAGCCTGACTTCGCCCGCCGCCGTCGAAGTGGCCAACGGCGTGCTGTACCTGAACTCGACGGAGATCGCCGGCGCGGCCCTGAAGCGCTGGGGCATGCTGGAGGTCCCCGCCGGCGGCGCCGCCTCCACGGTTACCTTCGGCGCGGGCGGCAACTACACGGTCGAGCACGGGGCCATCTTCCACAAGACCGCCCACGACCTCGGCATGATCCCCGCCCTCGCCGACTTCTCCGGCGGCGACACCGAGCACGGAGGCTACCTCGCCACTACCAGCGGGGACTGGTCGGTCGGCGAAGACAGCGGGACCATCTACCGCGGGCTGGCCGCCGGGGCGGCCGGCTTGACCTTCTCCGGCACCGTGGCCGAGGCCGCCGGGCCCGCCGCCGACGTCGGCGTGTCCCTGCTGAGCCTGCGCAACGGCACCTTCTCTCTCACCAACGCCAAGATCTACACCCAGGGCGGCAAGCCCATCCGCCTCACCGGCCCCGGGCACTTCACCGTGAACACCGGCAACGTCTTCGGCGCCGAGATCGACAAGGAGTCCGACGGCGACCTGCGCTTCGCCAGCGCCGCCAGCCTGCCCGCCGGGGCGACCGCCAACATCCACAACGGGCGGGTCCTGCCCAACAACAACAGCGCCTTCGCCGGCGTGGTCAACCTCGAGGCCGG
>CAZNSB010000864.1:0-1783 GCA_964575155.1 uncultured Planctomycetaceae bacterium
TGCTCCTTGGAAAGGACAGCCAGATGCTACCGGAGAAATGAAATCGATTACGGGCATTTTCGCGTGGAACCTCCCACGCAAAAAGCAGTTATGTCGAATCGGCTGAGTAACAACCGGACGGCAGTGGGCTAATGTAATATATGGGGGGAGGGCGCGTTCGGCCGGCGGGTCGGGACGCCAAGCCCGCCCCCGGCCCGGCCACGGGTAAGAGCGAATTCGCGGTTTACATGTGGAGCGCATGCGGGGAAAGCACTTACGAGGAACCGGCCGTGGCGGCTTTTACCGGTTCACCCTTCGGCCCAAATTGCATAAGGGCTTTTCAGGAAAGGAGTTAATGCCTGTAAACCGCGCGATCTGATTGGTGGAAACGTCTGCCAATGGCAAGTCGGGCATGCCGGGGCCGCCGACGCTACAGGGGCGGGCCGGTGAGCTTGGGGCGGTACTTCTGCACCAGCCGGAGCAGGTCGGGCTGGTTGGAGTCCAGCTCGAGCGACCGGTGCCAGGCGTCCAGGGCCTGGTCGCGGACCTGGTCGGGTTCCTTGTTGACGATGTAGCGGGTCATCAGGACGACGCCCTTCCCGCGGAGGCCCGCGGCGCTCCTGGGGTCGATGCGGACGGCCTGCTCGTAGGCGGCGAGGGCCTCGTCCCACTGCCTCTTGTGGTAGTGGCAGGCGCCGATCTGGACGTAGGCCTCGGCGCACTTGGGGTCCTCCTTGGCGGCCAGTTCGAAGGCCCGCAGTGCGTCCTTCAGGCGGCGGAGCTGCATGTACGTCGAGCCGAGGTTCAGCAGCAGCTTGGGCTGGTGAACGTTCAGCTCGAGCGAGGCCTTGTAGGCGCCGATGGCGTCGTAGGGTCGGCCCTGGGCGTCGCAGATGGTGCCGAGGTTGGAGTGGGCGAAGGGGTTGTCGCCGTCGAGGGCGATGGCGGCCTTGCAGTACTCCTCCGCCAGCTCGAGCTTGCCCTGCTGGAAGTAGCAGGCGGAGAGGTTGAGGTTGGTGTCGAAGTCCTTGGGCTTGAGGGTGACGGCGCGGAGGTAGACCTGGACGGCCTTTCGGATGTGCCGGGCGGCGACCTGGGCGGTTTCGGCGGCGTCGGCGAGGATCTGCAAGGTCACCCCGAGGTTGTAGTGGGGGAGGAAGGCGTAGGGATTGGCCCGGCAGGCGCGGGTGTAGGCGCCGGCGGCGAGCTCGTTCGCGCCCTGCTTGCGGTAGATGTCGCCCATGGCGGAGTGGGCGATCGACAGCTTGGGGTCGGCCTGGATGGCCCGCTCGAGCTCGGCCAGCGCCGCCTCGTACTGGTGCTTCTCCATCGCCAGCCGGCCGGCGACGTAGTGCTCGATGCCGGCCTCCGAGGAGACCGATTCACATCCCGCCAGGGCCGCCCCCGTCGCCAGGGCCAGGACGAGCCGATGCCATTGCATAAGCAGAACTCCACGCACTCATTCGTTGGCCCGTATTAGTATTCTACCCGGGCGGGACGCGTCAAGGGCTTCTCCGGGTTTCCGGGTTGCGCCGGGGCTGGTGGTCGGCGTCGGGGGAGGAGGTTGGCGCGCTCGCGGCGCGGGGCTAGGCGGTCTCGCGCGAAACGCAGGCGTAGGGTGGGACGCCGCCCCGAAGGGGCAAGTCCCACCTTCGGGCCTTGCTGTTACCCACATTCTGTGGGTGCTCGTGGAGCAGAGGCGGCGGCGGGGCGATCCGCCGGGACTGCGCCCCGGCCCACAGGCTTTGGCCCATCTTCAA
The DNA here is from genome assembly GCA_964575155.1 of uncultured Planctomycetaceae bacterium. GTDB lineage: Bacteria > Planctomycetota > Phycisphaerae > SM23-33 > SM23-33 > CAZNSB01. Next base: position 1,740 of record CAZNSB010000864.1, read on the forward strand.
CAGTTTGGGCGGTGATTGCGAGGCCCGGTTGTTGTTTTACAAGG
>CAZNSB010000865.1:0-1783 GCA_964575155.1 uncultured Planctomycetaceae bacterium
ACCTGCCGCACCACCTGGTGGCCAGCTTCCGCGCGACGCTGGAGGAGGCCATCGGGGCGGACCTCCTGGTGCACGTCGCGGACGCGGCGAGCCCGCGGGTCGAGCCGCAGATCCGGGCCGTCCGCGACGTCCTCGGCGAGCTCGGCTGCGCCGAGAAGGACCAGTTGCTCCTGCTGAACAAGATCGACCGCATCCGGGACCCCACCATCAGGACGGTGCTGGGCCAGAAGCACCCGGAGGCGCTGTTCGTTTCCGCGGCGACCGGGGAGAACGCGGACGAGCTGGTTGGGGCGGTGGTGCGGCGGGTCCAGGGCCCGCAGGTGAGCGTGACCCTGGAGGCCGACTCGGGGAACGGTCGGCTGATGCAGTACCTTTCGCGTCACGCCCGGCTGAGCGGCCAGCGTTACGAGGGCGGGCAGGTTCGGCTGCGGGCGAGGCTGGGGCGGAAGCACCTGGCGGCCCTGGCCGGTTTCGGGGCGGACGTGAAGATCCTCTCGTCGGCCGAGCCGTAGTAGTGCGTCACAATTGATTTGGCGGGTCGCCGCGAACGCGCTCCCCTTCGCCTGCCTACCTGCCGGAGGCAGGCAGGGGTCGCGGCTAAACGGTGTTCCCACAAGGAGCTACACTGGTTGCGAGCAACCAGTGCCACCCGTCGGGCGGCTGCTATCTCCGCCAGGTCATCAGCGGCTGGGGGGGGTAGAAGTCGTAGTCTCGCCCGATGCCCATGCTCACCCCCACGATGCTGCGCTGCTGGTCGATGGGGAGGACGAAGACAAACCCCACCGACTTGACCTGCTTGACCTGGTCCCGCAGCGTCATGGCGAAGTCGCCCTTGCACCGCCCCGACTCCGCCGGCTCCCGCGCGTCGTAGTACATGCGGACATGCAGGCGCGCCTCCGGGCCGTAGGTCACGTACGCCCCGCTGTGCAGGATCGCCCTCTCGTCGTCGAGGATCAGCCGCGGAGACAGCCGGGTCAGCTTCGGGAGGTCCGTGGACTCATCGGCCTTCTCGCCCAGGTCGCATTCGACCTGGACGATCATGTGTTTGGGGGACTTCGGCTCGTACAGGTAGAGGAACGTCGCCCTGGCCCGCGGGGCCGCCTGTAGGTCTTTCCTCGAGGCGGAGATGTCGGCGCGTTGCAGCCGGCTCTTCGCGGAGGCCTTGACGTCCTTCAGGGCCGGGAGCACCTGGGCCGGGTCCTTGTGAAGCCGGATGCTCTTGAGGTCTTCGTGAAGGGTCCCCACCGCCTTGATGATCGTGGGCGCGATAATCTGGCCGGCGGGGGGAGGGAACTTGACGCTCTGGACGACGGGCTTGACGAAGAGGGCGAGCCTCTTGCGGTTCTCGTTGAAGGCGCGGGGCACGCCGTTGATGACGACGGGCATGTCGGCCCAGACCAGCCGGCGGAAGATCAGGGCGCGGGGCTTTTCGTCCGGGGGCAGCCGATAGACCCAGTCGACGGTCAGCTCCTTGGGCCCGCCGGGATCGGCCCAGGGTCGGGTGACGCAGAGGTCTGCGATCCTGGCCTGGGCGTTCTCGTCGCGCTGGGCGTTCACCCGCCAGATGCCCGCGTGGGTGAGGTAATCCACCGGGTAGAAGCTCTTGCCCGACTCGGTCACGAGGCGGAAGTGGGTCGCCGGCAGCCGGTACCACCAGCTCTTCTTCCCGGCGGGGGCCATCTCCTTGACCTTCACCCGCACCACCAGGACCCTGGTCTCCATGAGCGGGTCGATCAGGGCGTACTTGGGGGCCTTCAGGATGCTGGCGCGGGCAGCCTCGGGG
>CAZNSB010000866.1:0-1780 GCA_964575155.1 uncultured Planctomycetaceae bacterium
GCACTACCTGTAACCCATCTCTATACCGGAAACAGCAAGCAAGCCGTGCCACCCGGCGCCCGGGGGGTCCGCCGTTACCGGTCGGAGATGTCCTGGAAGGAGCTTTCGGGGTCGCCGCAGAAGTCGACGGGGCCGGTGAACTTCTCCGGGCCGATCTTCTTTCCGGTCTTCCCGGTGACGAAGAGCTTGACGACCGCACAGTTTTTGTAGTGTTCGAGGGGCACGGCGATGAAGGTGCCGTCGAACTTGAACTTCACATCCTGCATTTCCTTGTCGGAAGGGTACATCACGCCGACCCTGCCGACGTCCCAGCCTCGCCTGACGCGGAAGAGGGCGTAGGGCGTGCGGGCGTGGGTGAGTTCGTCTTCGCTGTCGATGGTGGTGGTGACGATGCCGGCGACGTAGCCCTCGGCGACGGTGTAGAGCTTGCCGCGCGCCCCGCGGGGGACGCGCATGGGGTCGGGCTCGAAGCAGAGCACGCGTCGGCGGAACGGCTCGTAGAGGGGCCGGTACCGCGCGTAGAGGGCGACCATCTCCTGGTGGGTCTTGCCCTCTTGGTGGGCGGTCTTGGGGAAGCTGCCGTGGAGCACGGCCCGGCGGAGGTTCTCGTCGACGGAGTGGCGGTTGGAGGTCCACATGAAGAAGTTGGGCTTGGCGATGCAGGGCCAGAAGTACTTTTCCTCGGCCTGGTCGCCGCCGCCTTCCAGCAGCACGCCGTCGACGTGTCGCATGGAGCGGATGGTCTGGGGCTTGTTGGCGAAGATGGCCATCGGCCTGCCCGTGGCGCGCATGTGCCGCTTCATCCGCTCGGTGATGCCGTCGTAGGAGAAGTTGACGCTGTAGGCCCGCCGGCCGTCCGCGACGGTGACGCCGTCGTCGTGGGCGTAGTCGATCTCGTAGTGGCGGAAGCAGTCGAGGAAGAACCCCGCCAGCGGCGGGTACTCGGCGAGGATCTTGGGGATGGACTCGTCGCAGAACTTCCCGAAGCTGGTGGTGAGGTCGGCGTTCATGTTGTGGCACATGTGCCAGCCTGACGGCATGGGTTCGCCGCGGGCGTCGCGGCAGATGGCGTCGGGCCAGCGCTTCTCGGCGACGGGGCGGAACCCGTCGGTGTAGTTGAAGTACCAGAAGGGGAAGATGCCGGCGTCGCGGAGGTTCCGGAGGTTGCGCTTGATTTCCGCGCGGTGGTGGTAGAACTCCTTCTCCGGGTCGATGCCCTGCTGGCGCCAGTCCCGGCCGTAGATCGCCTCGGCCAGCTCCTCGTCGGAGTGTTCCTCGAGCCACTTGAGGATGTCGTGGGCGGACATCTCGCTCTTCGAGCCGCGGTACTGGCGGAAATGGCGCTCGGCGATGCCGATCTTCATCCACCGGTCCTGCCCGTCCTGGTAGTAGTCGCTGTAGTAGGAGAAGTGCCCGTGGACTTCGAGGGTTTTCAGGCCCAGCTCGACGGCGGGGGCGGGGTTCTCGCCGAGGGAGGCGTTTCCGCACTGGAAGACGCCCTCGAAGTCGTAGATGGCCTTGGCGTCGGGGTCGAAGTGGTCGCGGTATTTCCGGTAGACCTTCCCCAGCCCCGGGCGCCAGTCGCCTTCGTGGAAGACCATCTCCACCCGCGTGCTCATCGGCCTCTCGCCCGCCAGCCCGATGCAGTAGTTCAGCGTCTCGAGGGTCTGGAGCGACTGGGGGGGCTTCCGGCTGGCGCCCCAGTGGAAGAGCTTCTCGGCGTTGGTGAACTGGAACCGGGCGGCGGGGACGCGGTCGCCCATCGGCAGCAGCATCGAGT
>CAZNSB010000867.1:0-1769 GCA_964575155.1 uncultured Planctomycetaceae bacterium
GGGCGGTCGTGGCGGGAGACGAGGTAGCGGACGCGCCGCTTCTCGTCGAGCTTGCCCAGCCGGTCGCGCAGCTCACCCCACCTCACCGGGCGGTCGCCGAAGGGGTCCTCGATTTCCTTCCAGGTGATGAACGTCTGGCCGGCGTGGTGAAGGACCTTCAGGCCGGTGACCTGCCCGCCCACCGCCCTGGGGTTGCCTTCAAAGCGGATCTCCAGCCGGGTGCTCTTCCGGACCCACTTCGGCAGGCTCTTGACGTACAGCAGTGGCGGCCTCTTGCCGGCGGCCCAGGCGCGGACGGCTTCCGTGGCGTCGAAGTGGTCCTGCCACGGCGGCGGGGTCGGCAGCGGCGCCTTCTCCAGCGCGGGCTTTCCGCCGGGGCGGTAGGGGGCCCGGAGGGCGAAGACCTCGCTGGGGGCCAGGGCCTCCTCGTCGGCGCCGGTCAGCGCCGCCCGCTCCACCAGCAGCCGGGCGCCGTGGACCTTCGCGCCCTTCGGCAGGGCGGTCAGGTCCACTTCGATCACGGCGGCGGCCCCGGCCGGGACGATCTTGAGGGTTCCCGGGTGGGTGGCCCGCGGGCCCGCCGCCCATGTCTCCACGGCCGTTTCGCCGGCCGCGCCCCCGGCGGAGAGCGAGCACAGCCAGAGTGCAGCCGAAGCCGCCAAGAGCCACATCTTTCGTCGTGTCATGGCGACGCCTCCCCGGGCACGCGCCGCAGCGCGGGGATTCGATCCACAAGCTTGATTGGGCGATGGGCAATGGGCAATGGGAAAGCGGGCGCTACTGCCGCCGGAGGACGATCCGGTTCCGACCCTTGGTGACGGTCAGGGCCTTCAGCGTCGTCAGGTGCCACTTGTCGGCCTCGACGACGCCGGAGGCGACGACCTTCTTGTCCTTGACGGAGGTGTTGGTCCAGTGGAACTTCTGCCCGGCTTTCGGCTTGAAGCTCGCGCAGTGGCGCGGGGTGACGTCCACGGTGCAGCTCTCGTCCGGGCAGCTCGCCACGAGGTAGACGGTCATCTCCCACCGGTTCTTCTCGTCGACGACGGTGTCGTACTCCCAGAAGAGGTATCCGTTGATCTGCCCCATGGGCTCGCCGTCGTCGCAGTCGCCGTTGCCGGGGTTGTTGTCCAGGTCGCAGTTGGAGAAGGCGGGCACGGACTTGTCCCATCGCAGCTTGCCGAGCCCGGCGCGGACCTCCCCGCTGACGCCGTTGGCGCCCCACTGCCCGACGTGAGGCTGCCGGTTGATCCGCAGGGCGGCGTAGCCCTTCGGGTCGTCCTGCCAGCCGTACTCCGCCCCGTGACCGGCGTCCTTGCCCGCGCTGTGGCAGTCCCAGAAGAACGGGGCGTCCTTGCCGGGGTCCTGGGCGAGGTACCAGTAGAGGTTGGACAGGTCCCAGGCCTTGTGCCCGTCCACGGTGATGGCCAGCTCCGGCGGGCCGAGCTGCCTGTACATCGCCCCGCTGTAGGGGTTCCACTTCGTGTCGAAGTCGACCTCGTACGGCCCGGTGGTCTTGACGCGGAACACCTCCGCGTGCCGCATGGTGTAGTGCATGCCCAGGTTGCTGACGATCCGGGCGCGGTCGATCTTCCACGCCCCCAGCGCCCAGTTGGCGATCCCGGTGATGTAGCGGTCCTGGTAGTAGTCCACGCGGCACTCGCGGACACTCCGCAGCGTGCCTCGGCCCTGGCTGTAGCCCAGCCCGCCCCCCTGCTCCATGTACAGGTACGCCGAGTGGATGTTGTTCACCTTCCACCCCGGCCCGCCCC
>CAZNSB010000868.1:0-1748 GCA_964575155.1 uncultured Planctomycetaceae bacterium
TCCGCCCAGCGGTCGTGCCGGCTGGGGATGTCGGCGTACCAGACGTACCCGTTCCTGCCCGTCCCGCGAACCAGGAAGTCGTAGGCCTTGACGTGGAGCTCGCGGTCGACCTTGATCCCGCAACGGTGCATCATCGCCATCGCCAGCGCCCCCTGACCCGTGAGCATGGCGATCGGGCCGTAGCCCTCGTACCCGGGGTTGTGTCCCCATCCGCCGTGCGCGCGTCTGTCGTCCTTGGGCGGGTTCCGCTTCCTGGCAGACTCGGCGATCTGCGACATATCGGTGTACTGCGTGGTCGTCAGGAAGTCGTAGACCTCCTGCAACTCGGGCAGGACCCACTTCTCTTCGGTCGCCAGGTAGTACTCGCTCATCACGATCGCCGCAGCCATGTACCGCCAGTTGATCAGCCAGGACTTGTCCCGCGCCTTGGTCGTCCGGGCGTGCATCTGGACGCACTTCCTGACCGCGGGGAGATACGCCTTGTTGCCGCTGGCCAATAGCGCCAGCGGTGCGAACGTGTTCTGCTGAGGGGGTCCCCACGACCCGTCCTCTCCCTGCGCCTTGGCGATGTAGGCGTAGAGCTCGTCCAGGATAAGGTCCGACTTGCGGCAGCCGATCGGGAAGGTCTTGCCGTAGCTGCCGTACTTCGTGCCCACGTCCATCGTGATACGGACGGGCTTGCCGTCCCTCTCCACCTGCAACGCAAAACGTCCCTTGAGCTTCCCGCCCTGGCTCTCGTCGAGGGCCGCCGCGAAGTCCGTCATGGGCCCGTGCCCGCCGAACACGTCGACCCCGTAGCCGTTGCGGTGCGGCACCTTGAACTGCTGGCCGTTCGCGCCGGTGACGATGTCGCCGACCTTGACCTTGCCGTGGGCGGGCGTGCCCTCGAAGACGTACTTAACCTGAAGATGGGTCGGCCGATCCTTGAGCAGGACGGCCCTCATGCCGGTGATGCCGAGGTTGTAGTACCACCCTCCCACCACGGCGTCCGGCCCCTTCTTGGTCGTGTGCTTCCATGGCATCCCGTTGTCGTGGTAATGAACCTGTCCCCGAAGCGGCAGACCGGCGAGGAGAAGCATTGAGAGGGTTACCAGGGCGATCCGCTTCATTAGGCGGTCCCTTCTCGATCGGGGTATTCACCCCATGCCCGTGCTTGGGATTTCCCGGATAGCCTCCGGCCGACCACCGCAGTCGGCCTTTTCTTCGATCCTACCGCCGATGGCGAGGTCGTCAACGACTTGCCCTGGTCGATGGCGAGATTATCCGGCCGTGTTTGGGCCACGATTTCGCCTCGTCGCTGGGCGGCCGGGGGCCGGGGAGCAGGCGACGGCCGAGCGCACGCCGCAGGCCGCGCGATGCTAGGCCATCAGGGCGAGGGACGCCCGGTAATCGTCATCGCAGAAGCACGTCGGCAGCCGCCGATTGCCCCGCTGCGTCACGTGATGCGGACGCCCCGGCACCAACACGCTCGCACACCGTGCCATACCCTCACCCTACCGGCCCGAAATGCCGGCGTTAAGCGAACCCCTTATCGTGCCCCCGGAATCGCGAAGCGACGAGGTTTTGCGGCGCTGCTCAACGTGACACGGCGGCCTGGGGCCGGGCGCTGGCGGCCTGGCACGGCAAGTCGGCCCCATACGGTCCGCAACCAGCCGGTACTGGCCCCGGCGCGAGCCATTTGGTAGTCTTGCATCGGCTCCCTGGTTCCCTGCGGACACAGGCCGAGGCGTTACGCTTGTATGCTGTGG
>CAZNSB010000869.1:0-1747 GCA_964575155.1 uncultured Planctomycetaceae bacterium
GGATCTGCTGTTTCGGTTCGGTGGGGAAAAGGCCGCCCTCCCCGGCCACAAGGGGCATGTCTACGCCGTCGCGTTCTCACCGGACGGCAAGACGCTTGCCACCGGCGGGGACGGGCGCTGCGCCCATCTATGGGACCCCCGCTCGGGCAAAAGGAAGAAGCCGCAGCTCGGCGCCGCGGGCCGCGGGCGGGTCACCAGCCTTTCGTGGTTTGCCGATGGCAAGTCCCTCACCGTCGCCGGACGCACCATCAAGGTCTACGACGCCCGCTCGGGGCTGCCCCGCCTTTCCATCAAGCCTCCCGGCGGCTTCGTCCCACAGATCGCCGTCGATCCCGCCGGACGCTTCGTCGCTTCCTGCTCGCCCTGGGCCGCCGTGACCTTGTGGTGCCTTCACTCCGGCCGGGCACTGCATGTCTGCCGAGGGCACCAGCACGGCGTCAACCGCGTGGCCGTCTCCCCCGACGGCAAGTGGATCGCCTCCGCCTCCCGCGACTGCACCATCCGTCTGTGGGAGGCCGCCACCGGCCGGGAAGTGCTCCAGCTCCCCGGCCACGACGGGCCCGTCAACGCCGTGGCCTTCTCGCCGGACGGACGGACGGTCGCCTCCGCCGGGCGGGACACCACCATACTCCTCTGGGACATCCGCCCCATGCCGCCGCCGGCCCCCGCGGACCTGCCCGGGGTGTGGGCGGCCCTGGCCGCTGAGGACCCCGCCGACGCCTACCGCGCCGCCTGGAAGCTGGCCGGCGCCGGGGGCAAGGCGGTCCAATTCCTTGCCGGTCGGCTGGTGCCGGCCCGAATCGACCGCGAGGGCATCGCCCGGCTGATCGGGCAGTTGGACGCCGACCGCTACGCCGCGCGGAAGCAGGCGCAGGAGGCGCTGGCCGCACTGGGCGCCCCCGCCGCCGCCGCCGTCCGCAAGGCCCTTCAGACGACCCGATCCGCCGAGGCCCGCACGCGCCTCACCAAGCTCCTCCCCGTCCTGACCTACCCGCTGCGGCGGTCCGAACGGGCCTTGCGAGAGACCCGGGCCGTCGCCGCCCTGGAGTGGATCGGCTCCGCCGAGGCGCGGAGGCTGCTCGAGAAGCTCGCCGGCGGCGACCCGGACGCCCCGCTGACGGGCGACGCCGCGGCGGCGGTGGGGCGCCTGTCGGCGCGGGATCGTTGAACTGCCCGCCTCGCGGAGGGAAAAGCGGAAAAGCAGAGAGAAGAAAAGGAAGGAAAGCAGAAAAAAGGCGAATTCACATCGCAAGTGCAACGGGACGTGAAAAGAAAGGACACCGCGAGGTAGCTCCGGTAGATTGAGGTTGATGGAAGGTCTCAATCGAAAGGAGTCGAGGCGATGTCCTACAAACATCTTAGCTTTGACGAAAGGAATGTCATCTATCAAATGAGGGTATTGGGGCACAGGCAGGCGGAGATGGCGCGATGTCTGGGTGGGGACTCGGGCACCATCAGCCGGGAGCTGCGGCGGAACGCCGAGAGCGATGGTCGGTACTTCTCCGGCTCGGCGGACATGCAGGCATATGTTCGTCGAGGCCAGCACCTTCGCCGCCCCAAGACGGGCAACCGGGCCCTGATGGCGTACGTGGAGAGGAAGCTCTGCCAGCGTTGGTCGCCGGAGCAGATCGCGGGGCGAGTGCGGGAGGTCGGCAGCGGTGGGCTGGGGGGCGTGACCATCAGCCACCAGACGATCTACCGTTGGATCTGGTCGGATCCGCAGCGGGCGGAGCGATTCAAGCTGTAC
>CAZNSB010000870.1:0-1738 GCA_964575155.1 uncultured Planctomycetaceae bacterium
GTTCGATCCTGGATAAAGGTCCCCGTGCGGTTCGTGCTGGAGGGGTGAGCCGCCCTTGGGATACCCCCAGTGGCGGGCGCTTCAGCCAGGCACCTGTGTCCGCAGGGTATCGCGGAGGCTGGGCTCGCGCCCGAGGCGGGCGCGCTCGGAAAGCAGCCAGACCAGCGTGGTGACCCACATCAGCAGCGCGACGGCCAGGGCGACGGACAAGGCGGTCCAGCCGGTGACGGGGTAGGGCGGCTGCCCGACGTGGGGGGTCAGGTCCGCCGAGGGCACGGTTCGGGCCAGTGCGGTCCAGACGGCGACGAGGGCGGCGGCCATCGACTGGCAGATGGACGACAGCCAGGTCCAGGAGATGATCCATCGCTGCCGGCTGCTGCCGACGATCAGCACCAGGCTGACCAGAAGCCACAGGACGCCCGCCACGTCCCACACCCCGGCCGCGCGTATGAACGAGTTCCACAACCACCGCGTCACGGTGGGTAGGGCCTCCAGGGGGATCTTCTCGATGTGGGCGGTCCTGGACACCTCGTTGACCACCGCCCGGGTCATGCCGACCACCAGCACCCAGACGAGGTAAGAGACGCCGGCCATGGCCAGTGCCAGCCCCACGTCGGTCCGCGTTGTACGCCGAACACGCCCGAGCATGCCGGTATTAGAACGCCTCCGGGTGGGAAGGTCAAAGGTTGATGTGGGCCGGCGGCGCCGGCGTCGCCAGACCTGGGGGCGTTTTCCTTGCCCGCTGGGGCGGTGGTGGTGGGGCGGCTCGGCCGGGCGATCCGCGCCCGCGCGCCCGGCGGTCCCTGCCGTCCGTGCGAATCGGGAAAAATGCCTTGCAGGCGTTTCGCGGCCATTTATAATCCACGGTAGGCGGGCGGTTGAGGGCTGCGCCGAAGCCTATCCGAATAGCCTGCTCGTGACGAGGGCGAGCGAGAAGGACGAGGCCAAGGCGGCAGGCCCAAAACGCCCGGAGGCGTGGCTTTACGCCACGCTGAGGACGTTTTGGGCCGACAACGCAGGCATCGGCCTTCGCAGCCGGCCGCAGTAGAGCAGGTTATTGGGATAGGCTCTAAGCAGGAAAGCGCTGAGAATGTCCGGACGTCAAAACGGCGCCTGCCGGGCCGGTGCCGGCCCGGTGGGGCAGTGGCTGGTGGTGGTGCTGCTGGCGCTGGTGGCCGGGGCGCTGGCGGGTCAGTTGCTGTCGGGGGCTGCGCCGGCGTCGGGTCAGACCGGCTCCCCCGCCCGGACACAGGGCGTCCTCGCCGTCGCCGGGCAGGTCACGCGGGATACCTACGGATTGTATCTCGTGGACTTGCGGAACAGTACGATATGCATGTATCAGTACCTTCACGGGGAGCGGTGCCTGCGGCTGATGGCGGCCAGGACGTTCATCTATGATCGGCAACTGGACTCATACAATACCAAGCCTTCACCGACGGACATTGCGAAGATGGTCGCCAATGCTCGGCGACTGAAGGACGTGAAGACCAAGCCGTAGGCCTGTCCCCCGTGCAGCGGCGGCGCGGGCTCGGGCGGAGCTTGAGGAGCATAGCGAATGGCCAAGATGTACTACAACGAGGCGGAAGCGGCCGATAAGCTGGGTATCGCCCCGGACGGGCTCAGCAAGTTCGCGAGGCAGGCGAAGCTTCGGGTCTACCAGGACGGCTCGCAGCGGATGTTTCGGGTGGATGAGGTGGACGCGCTGATTGCGTCGGGCGGGGCGGGGGAGATCCAACTG
>CAZNSB010000871.1:0-1728 GCA_964575155.1 uncultured Planctomycetaceae bacterium
GATCTCCACGTCGGCGACGGGTCGGCTCCGCCTGCGGATGCACCGCAGCCAGTCGCCCTTGTGCCCGCCGTGGGAGCGATACAGGTGGACCTCGTCGGGGGCGATGGGCTCGGCCATGATCTCCGGCGGGTCGGTCGAGAGCCCCCCGCGGTCGATCATGACCACGCCGCGGTCGCCGAAGATCTGGATGGCGCGGCCCCTGGGCCCCCGGCCGTGGTACATCCGCACGCCGTTGGCGTAGACGTAGGTCAGCAGGTCGGGCTCTCGCCCCTGCCCCGGCGGGATGATCTCCACCGGGCCGGAGGCGTCCATCCCCAACGCCCACTGGGCGATGTCGAAGTGGTGGGCGCCCCAGTCGGTCATCTGCCCGCCGGAGAAGTCCCGGCAGCCTCGCCAGGAGCCGGGGTGGTACTTGCGGTTGTAGCACCGCCAGGCGGCCGGGCCCACCCAGAAGTCCCAGTCCATCCATTCCGGGACGGGCTCGGGCGGCAGGCTCCACTCCGCGCTGGGCCCGCCGACGCTGACGTAGACCTCCCTGACCTTTCCGATCCGCCCGCTGCGGACCAGCTCGCACCCCAGCCGCTCGCGACCCCCGCTGCGCTGCTGGGAGCCGGTCTGGAAGACGCGCCCGTACCGCCGGGCGGCGTCGACCATGGCGCGGGCCTCGCGGACCGTCAGCGACAGCGGCTTTTCGCAGTAGACGTCCATTCCGGCCTTGGCGGCGGCGATGGCGCAGAGCGCGTGCCAGTGGTCGGGGGTGGCGATGATCACGGCGTCGATGTCGTCGCGGGCCAGGAGCTCGCGGAAATCGTTGTAGGCGGCGCAGCCCTTGTACGTCCCGCTGGCCTTTTGGCGGGCGTAGGTCTTCTCCACGCGGGCGGCGGCCCGCTCGCGGTGGCGGCGATCCACGTCGCAGACGGCCAGCGTCTGGACCTCGCTGCTGCCGCAGATCCCCAGGTGCCCGCCGCCCATCCCGCCGACGCCGATGTGCCCCATCGTGATCCGCTCGCTGGCGGGCAGCCGGCCGGGCGCGCCCAGGGCCGTCGAGGTGATCACGTACGGCGCGGCGGCGAAGGCCGAGGCCCGCTTCAGGAAGCGGCGGCGGGTCAGGCGGGTCGATTTCGACATGTTGCGGGTGTCCTTTCCGGCGACGCGCCGGTCGATCATTTCCGTTTCTTGCCGCCGCGGTCGAGCGAGCGGACGGTTTTCTCGGCCGCCTTGCGCTGCTTCTCGTCCCGGGCGGCGGCGAGGACCTTCCTGGCCCCGGCCAGGGCCTCCTTCCGATGCTTCTTGGTGATGGCCTTGATGATCTTCAGGGCGGCGGCGGCGGCCTCGGGGCCGACGGCGGGGTCGGCGAGGTAGGGCTCGGCCATCTTGAGCGTATTCGGGTTCGGGCGGCGGATGTCGCCGAGCGCGCCGAGGATCAGTTTCCTCTCGCCCGGGCGGGCGGCGACCTTCAGGGCCTCGGCGTACATCTTCATCGCCTGGTCCGTGTTCCGCCGGTTGTGCTGCCGGGTGAGCCCCACGTACCCCCGCAGCGCCAGCACCTTGTGCGTCTCCTTCGGGGCGGTCCGGGCGATCTCCAGCAGGGCCCCGGCCGCCGCCAGGTCCTTCCACCCCGCCAGGGCACGGATCGCCGCGTCCCGGACGGTTTCGTCCTTGTCCTTCACGGCCGCACACGCCGCCGACAGCGCCTTGGCCCCGCCGATCTGCCCCACCAGCCTGACC
>CAZNSB010000872.1:0-1727 GCA_964575155.1 uncultured Planctomycetaceae bacterium
GCAGACTCCGGAGCATACCCCACGCACGTGTAGCACGGATACCCCACCAGCCCCGCCGACAGGTCGTCCGGGCTGAGGATCACCGCCAGCCGGCCCCCATGCGCCACCCCCCGCAGCCGGGGCCTGCTCGGGTCGTATACCACCAGCTTCAACGCCCGCCGGAACCGGACCTTCCCCACCACCGCCCCCACCTTCGTGAACAGCCTGTGCTTGGACGGGATCAACCCGTAGCTGGAATCCGCCAGGAGGTCCTTGAGCTGCTTCTCGGCGGCGACGGCGAACGCCTCGCTGCCTCCGGCCGCCTCGGCCAGGAGGGTGCCGCCGGCGGCGAGGTATTTCTTCAGGGCCGCCAGCTCCTCGGCCTCGAGTGCGAAGCCCGCCGTCCCGCTCATCACCGCCACCGGCCATTCGGCGGCGTCCAGGTCGGCGAGGGCCATTGGCTCGGAGACCTCGACCTTCACGCCGTGCCGGTTGCCCATGAGGATGGCGAATCGCCGCAGGGCGAGCGGCTCGGGGTCATAGTTGCCGGCGTACTTCACCCGGGCCACCTTGACCGTCGCGACCGGAACGAACTGGCGCCGCTTTGGCCAATGGCTCGCCCCCCGCTTGCGGAGGGAGCCCTTGTCGGTGACGAAGAAGTACACGTTCGCCCCCAGCTTGAACACGTCCGCGCGGGTGGAGAACTCGTTGAGCTGCCACGCCAGCGAGACCTCGGCCGGCGAGTGGATCGCCAGCAGCCGCACGCCGTTGGAAATGCCCGACAGCGACCGCCGCCGAATGTCGAAGAGCATGTTGTACACCGAGTGCTCCCTCGACAGCCGCTTCATCTCGTACTGCGGGAACATCCTCGCGTAGTACTTGTTCATGGCCAGGGTGAAGGCGGTGCGGTTGCAGGCGGCCTCGGAGAAGATCACCCCCCCCTGCTGGACGAACTCCTTGAGCGCGGCCAGTTGCCCGTCGTCGAGCTTGGGGGCGGTGGCCCCGGAGATGTAGAGGATGGGCGCGTCGTGCCACTCCGAGACGTCCACGCCCAGGTGAATGATCTGCCAGTTGACGGGCTTCTCGAAGGTGCCGGTGATCCACCGGGTCAGGTTGGCCAGGTCGCGCGGGCGGCAGTTCCAGGTGCCGGGGTACTTGAGCTTGTTGAACAGCACGGGGTTCTGCCCCCGGGCCAGGAACAGCAGGGCAAAGGACGTGTTGATCACGTCGCGCCGGACGGGGCTGTCCAGCAGCGCCGTGGCGCCCAGCTTGTACCAGTCCTTCTTGCCGAAGTACTTGTACCCGCTGGCCAGCCCCACCCGCTCCACGCCGTAGAGGTAGTATTCCCACCACCGGTTCCCCCGCCCGGGGTTCCCGCCGGCGGCGAAGTTCCGGTCCATCCACTCCAGCCCCCTGACGATGGGCGCGTAGTCCGTGTTGGCCTGGCAGCGGATGAACCGGCGGGCGTAGATCGCGTCGAAGCAGATGAACATGCTGGCCAGGCCCGCCGCGCTCATCGAGCCGTAGCTCCGCGCTCCCTTCTTCCCGTACGACCAGCCCCCGTCGTCGTTCTGGCAGTCCTTCCAGTGGCTCTCCACGTGGCGCCAGTAGGCGGCGTCGACCTCGACGCCGGCCCTGGCCCCCGCCCAGACGCCCAGCAGGGCCAACTGGCTGTTGGAGTTGTCGAAGCGGCCCTTGGGCCAGTTGCGGCGGTCCCGCATCAAATCGAATCATGGCTTGCGACTTGA
>CAZNSB010000873.1:0-1726 GCA_964575155.1 uncultured Planctomycetaceae bacterium
CCTTTGGGGCGGGGTGGGCGGGACCGAGCGACCCTTTCTGTGTTTCTCCCCCGCCGCCCTTAAGGGCGGCGGGGGAGAATGGGAGAGAATCGTTCGCGGCCGTCACCAGGGCCAAAGGCCCTGGCCTAAGCCCGCCTTCGGCGGGCGAAGGCCGCTGAAGCGGCCTGCGGCGGTGTGTCGGCCTTCACCGCCGAAGCAGCCCCCTCACCCCTGCCACGCATAGGCCGAGACCGAACAGCCCCCAGATGGCGGTGCCGACCGCGGCAGCGGTGGCGCCACCCCCTGCCGTCAAATCCCCGACGGTGGGCGGGATGAGGGCGAACATCATGATACCCATGAGAAGAAGCATCGCCGAGATGCCGCGCTTCGCCAGCGGCCGCTTGGGGGACGGCTGCTCCGGGGAGGCTTGCTCCTCCGCTTCCTCCCCCTCCTCGCCGTGCGGCGCGTGCTCGGCCAGGGCCCGCCGGGCGTCGGCCAGCCGGCCCAAGGGGACCATCACGCGCACGCCCGCCGGGTTCATCGCATACTGAAGGTGCGACAGCGTCGTGGAGGCGTACCCCTGGTCCACCCACGCCGGCACGCCGCAGGCGTTCAGGTATGCGGCGGCGGCGTCGGCCTCCGGCACGGTCGTGGTGGTCGTGGCGACGCCGATGCCGCCGTCCTGGTACGCTTCCGGGTCGGTCGGGAGACCCCGGCGCTCGGCCTTCCATTCCAGGGCCGCCTCGCCGCGGGGCGCGTCGGACGGGCCCAGGGCCGCCACGACCGCCAGCACCAGGCCCCCGCCCGCCAGCAGCAGCGCCAGGACGAACAGGACGACGGCCGTTCCGACCGGTCCCGCCATGGCGAAGGCGATGCCGCCCACCCAGATGGCCAGGCCGACGAGGACGGCCGCCGCCACGAAGGCGACGACGCGGGCCGCCGGTCGCCAGATGCGCGGCCGTTCGGCGTCGTCGCGTGGGCGGTCGGTCTCGGGCATGGCGGGTGCCGGTGGTTGCTCGCAGTGCGTTCTACAATCTTTACGCTGGCATGGAAAGACTTATTCGCGCAGGCCCCGAGCCGCGAACGTCAGTTCGCGGGTACGCCCCGGTGCTTTGCGTCCCCCGGGCGCGTGAACGTACCCGCCATCTCACGATGGCGGCTCGGGCGGCGCCGACGCCGGGTGCCACCCTGGCACGGCCTGCGGTCATGCCGTGGCCGGCTGGCGGCCCGCCTCCGGCGGGTAAACCTGCCCGCCAGTGCGCCTCGGCATTCGGGGAACACTGGCTGACAAGCAGCCAGTGGCACCCCGCGAGCGAAACGCGCGCCGCCCCTCGAACATACCCCGCTGCTTACGCAGCGGGCTCGAACGACGCGCGCCCCAAGCCGCAAGCGCCGCGTCCGGCCCGGCCGCTACTTCTTCCGCCGCTGGGCCAGCAGCCACTTCCAGAAGTCGGGGTTATCGTAGGTCCGCGTCCAGGAATCGTGGCCGGCGTCGGGGTAGACGGTCAGTTTCGGGCTGCCGCCGGCTGCCTTGAGCGCCTCGACCATCTCCTCGGAGTGCCGGGTGGGCACGGTCTTGTCCTTCCCGCCGTGGAAGCCCCGCGTGGGCAAGTGCGCGATGCGGCCGGCCTTCTCCGGATCGCCGCGCCCGCAGATGGGCGCGATGGCGGCGAACCGCTTGGGCTCGGCCATCGCCAGGGCCCACGTGCCGAAGCCGCCCATCGACAGGCCCGTCAGGTACACGCGG
>CAZNSB010000874.1:0-1722 GCA_964575155.1 uncultured Planctomycetaceae bacterium
GACACCAGCACGATACCACTTTACCCCAGGATGCCCTCTCTTCATACCTTCACGGCCCTTGGGCCGTGTAGCCGCACTCGCCGCGCCGGGTGGCACCTATGAAGAGCGAGAAGTCAAGTGAGAAATTTCCCTGTTCCCTCAAAGGCACGGCTTCGAGGGCATCCATCGTTCGCCACGCCAGACGTGGCCCGATGGGCATGGGCAACCGTGGGAGGCCCGGAAGCGCTCGGACGGCGGCCGCCGTGACGGGCGGTCGAATGCTCTGACCACGCCCGGGGGCGTACGCGATGTCGCCATGCACCTATCGGGGACTCCCCGCCTCGCGGGGGTCCATGCAGATTTGGGGCGTAGCTGGGGGCGGCGTCCATTCACGGTCGGGAACTGCCCGCCAGGGCGTTCAGTGCCACCCACGGGACTGCCACCCCGGGAAAACCCCACGATCCGCCGGTGTCACCGCGGCCGAAGGCCTTCCGGATCGAAGGCCTGGCCGGACTTCCACATCCCCCGCATCACCGACGCCAGTTGTCGGGCCACCGTCCGCCGGGCGTTCGCCGGGGCGGTGCCGTTCGCCAGACTCCTTTCGTAGTGGGCGGCGAAGGGATTGCGTCCCTGCTCGATCGCGCTGACCGCCGCACCCATCAACGCGTCTTTGAGCCGCCGATTGGCGTCCCGGGCCACCCGCAACGTCCCGGGCCGAGGACACCCATGACGGTCCGTTCCACTGGTGCGCCGTTGCAGTCCCAACCCACAGTACCGCCACAAGGCCGCCTTCCCGCGAAAACGCCACGGCGTCTCCAGGTAGGCCAGCAGCGTCACCGCTCGGATCAGCCCGACCCCCGGCAACGCCTGCCACAACGCCACCACCGGGTGCCGCCGACTCCGCCGCCGCAGTTCCTTCCGGGCCCGGGTCACCTGGGTCGCCGCCGCGTCGTAGCCGATGGCCAGGATCGCCAGCCGCCCCGCCAGCGACGGCGACCCGAGGTCGGCCAGCCACGCCTCCCGCTCCACCGGGTCACGCAACACCCGGCGACGGGGCCGCAGCCCCTCCATCCGACACGCGGCCCGAATCTGGTTGAGCGTCCGCACCGCCTGCCGCACCGCCTGGTGATACAACGCCACCCAACGCCGCAGCTCCGTCAAGTCCGGGTCCAGGCCGTGATAGACCGGCTTCAGGTAACCGCCTCGTGCCAACGCCGCCAGCTTCGCCGCGTCGAGCCGGTCGTTCTTGGCGCCGGCCGCGATCCACTTGTTCTGACGCGGGTCGCAGACAATCACCTCCTCGACCGAGCCCGCAAGGTGCCGACAGAGCCAGTCGGCCATCGGTCCCTCCTCGAAGGTCAGGACCCGCCGGCGCCGGGTCCCTTCGAGGACCTCCGTCAGGGCCGGGATCGTTGTGGGCACCCGGTACCGCGCCACGATCTTGCCGCCCACGTCGACGGCCAGTTCTGTGATCTTGCTGTGCACGTCCGCTCCGATATAATGGGTTGTCATTGAGGGCTCCTGGTTCTAGCGGTTCGTGTTCCCGACACCAGCACGATACCACTTTACCCCAGGATGCCCTCTCTTCATACCTTCACGGTCACCCGCAGATTCGCACGGGCGAGGCATGCCTCGCCCCTACCGCCTCGGCTCGGGCAGCGACTCGGGCGACTTCAGCAGCCTCTCATGAATGAACGCGGCCACGCCCTCCCCGTTCGGCCGGTCGAGAACCACGTCGGCCGC
>CAZNSB010000875.1:0-1715 GCA_964575155.1 uncultured Planctomycetaceae bacterium
GCCTGGACGACCTGGGCGGCTTCGCCGGGCTGGACTTCGTCCTGAGCTACGAGCCTGACGCCGTCGAGCTTCTGGCCTCGGCCCACAAGGGCGACGCGAACCTGGACGCGAAGGTGGACGTCCTGGACCTGGCCCGGCTGGCGAACCACTTCGGCAAGACGCCGGCGAAGTGGACGGATTCGGACTTCAACGGCGACGACAAGGTGGACGTCCTGGACCTGGCCATCCTGGCCAACCATTTCGGCTGGGCCGGCGGCTCGACGGCGCTCGCCGCAAGCGGCGGCGGACCCGTCCCCGAACCGGCGGCGCTGGCGATGCTGGCCCTCGGCGCCGCGGCGCTGATCCGCCGGCGCAAGCTGTAAGTCGTTCTGCGGTATCGTTTTTTCCTTGACAGCGTCCGGGCTGCTCATATGATGCCAGACTACAGGGAGACCTGTTCACTTCTCCCTGGGAGGCGTTTTCGGCCCCGTTGCGAAGTGCATGGAGGAAAGTGCTGATCGGACGGGTCGCTTACCCGCCCTCGCCGAGGCTTCGGCCTGCCTGCCGAAGGCACGGCGGGCGGGCCCCTCTCGTCAGCGTGCATGCGAACCGGACTGCCCCGGGCTTGTTGCGGCCCCGGTGGCATGGGCAGGCATAGGCAGTTTCGGAGAGAAAGGGCGAGGGTCTGATCATGGCACGCAACCGTTTGGCGGCACTGGTTCTGTCCTTGGTTGGCGCTGTGTGCGCCCCGGTCTGGGCCGAGGCCCGGACGTGGGACGGCAGCGAGAGCAACGACTGGTTCACCGCGGGCAACTGGACGCCGGAAGCGGTGCCGGCGTCGAGCGACGACCTGTCCATCTACAGCGGCTCGCCGACCACCAGCAGCTACGTCGAGGTGGCCGACGGCGGGTCGATCACCTTCGACGGGGCGGCGGCCACGGGGACGTTCGACTACGCCTACTTCGACGTGGCCTACCACGGCGACGGGGTGCTGTCGGTGCTGGGCGGGTCGCGGGTGTGGACGAACGACTTGTACGTCAGTTACGGCTCGAGCACCAACTCGGGCACGGTGACGGTGGACGCCTCGACGCTGGATACGGGCGGGCGATATCTCTACCTTGGCCACACTGGCGCGGGCGTGCTGACCGTCCGCAGCGGCGGGCACGTCCTTACCGGCGTCGGCTACATAGGCCACTCGACCGGCAGCAGGGGGACGGCCGTCGTGGACGGGCCGGGCTCGACGTGGACCAGCAGCGGTTCGCTGTGCGTCGGCTATGGCGGCGCGGGCCGCCTGGACATCACCGGCGGCGGCGCCGTCTCAAACACCAACGCCTACGTCGCCGGCCAGGCGGGCTCCACGGGGACCGTGACCGTGGATGGTGCAACCTCGGCCTGGACCTGCACCGGCTCCCTGTACGTCGGCGGCGGCCTGATCGCGGGCGGACGCGGGCTGCTGGCCGTCGACGGCGGGGGGACGGTGGATGTCGCCTCGAAGCTGAAGGTCTGGACCGACGGGGCGGTGGACGTCCGAGACGGCCTGCTGGTCGCCGACGACCTGGAGCTGGCCGGCGGGACGATCCACACCGGCGCTGACTCGGCGGTTCGCGTCAACACGCTGACCGGCTTCGGCAGCTCGGCGGCGTTCAACGGCGACCTCCAGATCGGCCACAGCGGCGGCGCCGCCTCCGGCACCCACACCGTCGGCAGCGGCCAGAGCCTCACGGTCGGGAGGGACC
>CAZNSB010000876.1:0-1709 GCA_964575155.1 uncultured Planctomycetaceae bacterium
GAACGTCCACAAGGGATTCCTGACCGCCGACGAGCTTTCTCTGGCCGGCGGGACCGTCCGGACGGGCTCGGACTCGCACCTGTACGTCAACGCCCTGACGGGCTTCGGCCCGGCCGTGGCCTTCAACGGCTCCCTGTGCTTCGGCCACGCCGGCGGAAGCGCTGTCGGCAGCTATACCGTCGGCAGCGGACAGAGCCTTTCGGTGGGGGGAACCTTCGGCGTGGGCCGGGACGCCGTCGGGTCGCTCGTCATCAGCGGCGGGACCGTCTCGGACTTGTGGGGCGCGATCGCCTCCGACACCGGGTCCACCGGCGCCGTCACGGTGGCCGGCGGGACCTGGAGCAGCGAGGAGTTCTTTTTCGTGGGCGGCGAGGGGGAGGCGACCCTCGAGATCCGAAGCGGCGGCCACGTCTCCGACGCCAATGGCATCGTCGCTTCTGTCGGCGGGTCCCGGGGCACCGCCACGGTCAACGGCGGGACGTGGACGCATCTGAACTTCCTCCAGGTGGGCATGGGCGGCGAGGGCGCCGTGCATCTGCTCGGGGGCGGTGAGATTACCAGCCTCAACGGTGCGATCGGTTCCCAGGCCGCAGGCACCGGCACGGTGACCGTCGAGAGCGCAACCTGGACGGTCGAGGATGAGCTGTACGTCGGCGACAGCGGGTCGGGCGCCCTTCTCATCCGAAGCGGCGGCGTGGTCACCAGCACCACCGGCTACGTGGGCTACGAGGACGGCTCGACCGGCCTGGTGAAGGTGCAGGGGGGTTCCTGGACGAACGACGAGCTGTGGGTGGGCTACTACGGCCGGGGGGCCGTGGAGGTCACCGGCGGCGCGTTGACCAGCGGGGAGACGACGATCGGGTATTTGATCTGGCCGCCCTACGCCGAGGGCACCGGCACGGTGACGGTCGACGGAGAGGGGGCGACCTGGACCTGCCAGGACCTCTACGTCGGCCACACGGGTCAGGGCGCCGTGGAGGTCACCGGCGGCGGCAGGCTTACCAGCGGGTCGACCGTCGTCGGTGGGAAGGTGACCGGGTTCGCCGGGAGCGGCACGGTCACGGTCGCCGGGGCCGCCTCGACCTGGACCTGCGCCGGGGCCCTGTACGTCGGCGGCGACGCCTCGGCATCCGGCGGGGCGGGGCGGGTGACGGTCCGCGACGACGGCCGGCTGGCCGTGACGAACACGGTCACGGTGTGGGGACCCGGCGGGACCGTCGAGCTGCTGGGCAGCTCCATCGACACCCGCTCCTTCGTCATTGAGCCGGGGGGGACCTTCACCCACACCGGCGGGACCCTGGCCGTCGACGGCGGGACGTTCCAGTCCAGCAACGGCGGCGACTACACCATCGACGGGGCGGACAACCCGACGATCGCGCTGGCCAACGGCGCGGTGGCCAGCTTCACCGGCAACTTCTGCGTAGGCGACGCCCTGGCCGGCACGTTGAACGTGACCGGCGGCAGCACGCTCTCGGACAAGTGGGGGATCATCGGCGGCGGCGCCGGATCGACAGGCACCGCCGTCGTGGACGGCGGGACCTGGCACAGCGACGAGTTCTTCCTTGTCGGAGCCAACGGCCGGGGCGCGCTGGAGATTCGCGGCAGCGGAACGGTCTGGAACAACGGCGGGCTCGTCGGGCTCAACAGCGGCTCCCGGGGCCTGGTGACCGTCAACGGGGGGACCTGGATCAATTGGTACGGCCTCGATG
>CAZNSB010000877.1:0-1704 GCA_964575155.1 uncultured Planctomycetaceae bacterium
CCCTTGACGGTCTGGTAGAAGGTCGCGTCGAGGGGGTAGCCCCCGCCGTTGGTGACGACCAGGTCGAAGGGCCGGTCGATCCCAGCCGAGGTCCACTCGGCGACGTCCTTGCAGCCGGCCAGGTGCGCCGCCTCGATCTCGCCGCAGTAGATGCCGGCGATGCGGCGGTCGCGGGTGATGGCGACGTTGAAGAGGAAGTCCACGCCGACGGCCCTGGCGACGGCGAGGGCGATCTCGTGGCAGGGGTTGCCGTCGAGCACGCCGTTGTCGGCCTTGGGGTCGGCGAGCGTCTGGTATCCGTGGAAGCGCTGCACGGTGGCCAGGTCCACCAGGGCGGGGCAGACGCCCTTTCGCCCGCCGGAGAAGCCGGCCATGAAGTGCGGCTCGATGTACCCGGTGACGATTCGGAAGTCGGCCTCGGCGAAGCGGCGGTTGACGCTGACGGGCGGGTCGTCGCTGACGGCGGTCAGCGAGTCGGGATCGGTGGCGACGTGGTCGACGACCTCGACCCGCGAGCCGACGTCCGGGCCGACGAGGAGGTCGCGCTCCGCGGGCGTGCTCGGGCGGTGCATGCCCGTGCCGATGATGATGACGATGGCCGAGTCGGCGACGCCGGCGGCGCTCAGCTCCTCCAGCATGGGCGGGAGGAAGTCCCTGTTCGGCACCGGCCGGGTAATGTCGGAGATGGTGATGGCGACGCTGCCGGGCCTCCTGGCCGCGATCAGCTCCGCCAGCGGCGGCGAGCCGACGGGCCCGGCCAGGGCCGCCCGGACGGAACGGCCCGGATCGGCGACCGCCTCCACGTGCCGGCCTTCCAGCACCGCCGCCGATTCCGGCACGCGCAGCGTCACGCCCTCCTTGCCGTAAAGCAGTCGAACCGTCTTCCCGCTGGCCATGCGGAGTCCCCTCACGCCTGCTGCAAAATCGCCTGGATTCTCTCCTTCAGATCCGGCAGGTCGCGCTCAATGATCTCCCACACGCGTTCGACGTCCACGCCGAGGTAATCCTGGACCAGCGTGGAGTCCATGAAGGTTTCGCGGCCGCCGGAGAGGTAGGTCTCGATGCGAGCAATGCACTCACTGATGTGGATCAGATAGAGCTTGTCGTCCTTCACAGGGCCACTGCCTCCTCAAGGACCCGGTCGCGGATGTACCAATGCAGCCCCTTCTCGGTCACGACATCCACGCGCCGGCCGAGCAGGTCCTGAAGGTCCATCAGCAGCCCCCCGAGGTCCAGCAGGCTTCGCCCGGGGTCGAGGTCCACCAGCAGATCCACGTCGCTGTCGTGGTCGGCATCGCCCCGCGCCCGGGACCCGAACACGCGGACATTACGTGCGCCGCGGCCGGCGGCGATGCGGAGGATATCTTCACGTTTGGCCTTCAGAAGCTCGTCCATCGGTGCCGGTCAGCTCCTTTCCGCCCGGAAGCGTCAAGCCCCCGCTGGCTGGAACTTATTCATGTCCTTTCCCGGTCGGCGGCGGATCACTCCCGCTCCTTGCGGCAGTGGATGCAGGTGGGGAGGGTGTTCGGGGTCCACTTCTTGCAGTGGGGGCACTGGACGGCGACCACCGCCGACGCCTTGCCGCAGTGCGGGCAGACCAGCGGGGCGGTCCCCGCCATCACGTCCGCGGAGACCTTGCTCTTGGGCACCTGGAACACCTTGCCGCGGGAGGGGCATTGCTTGTTGACGCAGACGAAGGAGACC
>CAZNSB010000878.1:0-1696 GCA_964575155.1 uncultured Planctomycetaceae bacterium
TCGCCCCCTTTATTGCCGTAAGTCCTTTATTCCGTAAATCGTACGTCAACGCCCTTCGGGCCGGCCTCGCCGCCGGCCCAGACCCGCGCCGCGGCGCATTTTTTGCCATAAGTCCTTTGTTCCGTAAATCGTACGTCAAAACCCCCCGCCCGGTCCTCCCCGGCCGGCCAGACCCGCTCCGGGCCCCCTTTTTGGCCCTAAGTCCTTTGTTCCGTAGATCGTACGTCAAAAAACCTCCCCCGGCCGGGACGCGCCATCGCCGCATGGCCGGCCCCGCAAATCCGTTGACCGTCCGCCCGCCGCGCGGCAGCATCGCTCCCACGCGATCGACGCGGGGGCGCCCCATCGCGCCAAGCATCGACGCCCCCGCGCCGCCCCGGCCGGGCCCGGACAAAAAACCATGGGGTACCGACTGAACAACCGTCCCGGAAAGTGCCTCAACTACCGGACCCCGGCGGAGGTCTTCTGGAACCGAAACGTTGCACTTGAGATGTGAATTGGCGTCCCAGTTGAGCATCCAGGTGAGAAGATGATCACGTACAAGTGCCCGAAATGCGGGGCCATGCTCGAGAGCCCCAGTTCCATGATCGGCGAAAAGGACAAGTGTCCCGAGTGCGGGCAGATGTGCATTGTGCCGCCCGGGAGGCGCAAGTCGGCTCTCATCTTGGTAGGCTGTGCGGGCGTGGCTGCTTTGGCCATCTGCGCGCTGCTCCTTGTGTCTTACCGAGGGAGCCAGAGGAAACCGCCCTCCGCTCCGACGCCTGCAACAGGCCAAGGGCCTGCAGGTATGAAACCAGACGGAGGGCCGAAGTCCGAAGAAGCAATTCAGAAGGAGATTGATTCCCTGATTGAATCAGGACGGTTCAGTGATGCTGCCCACGCGGCCAAGGCATTGCCCGTGTCACGTCGCCTGGGGGTAGACGACCCGCGCGCTAACGCCCACTACAAGATTCTGGATGTGATGCTTTCACAAGGCAAAGTCAGCCAAGGCTTCGAGATCGTCAAGCTGTTTGAGGTCACTTCTTTCGAGAACCGTTCTTGGTACGTTCGCTATGTTTTCCGCAAAGGGCTGCTCAAGCAACAGAAATACTGTCGACTCACAGACGTCAAGACACTTCCCAAGCAGTACACCGAGAAGCCGTACATTCGCGGAAGAATACTCCCCGTTGACAAGAAGGACAAGGATGTGGACGGGATCTACGCAGACCTTCCTGAGAATCTGCGCGCGACTTCTCAGAATGATATTGGCACGATTGTTCTCATGGGGCACTCTTACACGAAGGTTGGAACCTATGAACGGGCTGGCCTAACGGGCGGACCAGCATTTGTGGCCCACTGCACCATTTACTTGGTTGACGTGGAGATTCCTGCGGTCATCTATGAGAGGACTTTTGATGGCGATTTGCCTCTCATGAGGATTCAAACGCATGGCCGGTGGTCTGACGGTGCCACCGGCAGGGGGCCAGAGGCGACAATCGTGACCTTTCTCAAGGCCCTCCCGCGGCGATCTTAGGAAAGCGGCCTTCACGTTGAAGAGGATATGGCCAGCGTAGGCAGCCGCATCCTCGTCTCGATACGGCGTGGCTATCCGGGGACACGGCTATCGGCTATCCGGGGACACAATACTAATTTCTTGCTTGCCAGGGACTGTGTCCCTTGAGTAGGCTGGCGGCATGGGTCGGATCGCTCGCATCGT
>CAZNSB010000879.1:0-1695 GCA_964575155.1 uncultured Planctomycetaceae bacterium
CGCTTCCCGTGGGCAAACCACCTCCGCGGCGCGCCCCAAAGCAGCAGCAGCTCTCCCGTGTACTCGCCGGCGCCCCGGGTGCCCTCGGTGACGAGCATGTGCCGCAGCAGCAGCAGCGCCGCCGCCGACGAGCAGGGCAGCGGGTCGGACTTCTCCGGCACGCCAAACCGCGTCCGCAGGTGCACGTCGGAGGCGTAGAGGGCGTTCGTCTCGCGCGAACTGAAGCACGTGTGCTCCATGTTGAACGCCTGAAAGGCGTAGAACCCCAGCAGGAACTCGCGCGTCCGGCCCCGGTGCAGCTTGTCCAGGATGTACCCCAGCCCGTAGATCGCGTCCAGCCCGCCGTCCCCCACGTCGCGGCGGAACCGCGGCAGCATGCAGAAGGTGCGGTTGTCGGCCTCGAGGTAGTCGCTGAGGTAGTTCGCCCGGGCGTGGGCGAACTCGAACGGCAGCAGGTCCAGGATGCACCCGGCGAAGAGCTGGTAGTAATCCCCCGCCGCAGACTTCGTGCCGTACACCCGCAGAGGCAGGAACGGCGGCTTGTCGCCCGGACGGTAGATCCTGTCCACCACGCTCTCGATGACGGCCTGGTATTCGGCGGCCTCGGCTCGATACCGCCCGGCGGCGGCCTTGTCCCCCAGCTCGCCCATCAGCCAGGCGGTCTCCTTCAACCCCCGCAGGCAGGCCAGGTTGCCGTACAGGGCGTAGCACTGGAGGGCGGCGATGTCCCCGCCGTAGGACCACTTCTCGAGCAGCCCCCAGTGCAGCGGCTTCTTGCCGCCCGGTTCGGTCATGGTCTTTCGCCGGTTGGCGATGGTCCACTCGGCGCAGCCTTTCAGCAGCGGGAGGTGCTTCTCGATCCACTTCCGATCCCGGCTGAGGCGGTAGGCCTCGACGGCGTACATCGGCTGGAGCCCGTTGCGGTACTGCTGGTGCCGGTGCCCGTACCCGCCGTACTTCTCGACCTTCCCCAGGAACCGTTTCGTCAGGTACGTCCCGTCCAGGTACCGCTGGGCGTCGGCCGGGAATCCGCTCATCGCCAGCCCCAGCATCGCGTAGCCCTCCTCGATGCCGTACAACCTGCCGTCGTACGCCGACGGGGCCGCCCCGTACGGCATCACGCTGCCGTTGGCGCTGATGAAAAGCTGCGTCAGCACGGACCGGTACAGGTCGTTCAGCCGGGCCTCCGGCAGGTCGAGCCTCATCGCCGCCGCAAGCAGCTTGTCCCAGTACTTGCCGAAACGATCGAGGGCCGCGTCGAAGCCGACGGCCCGATACGCGGCCGCCTCGGAAAAGGGCTTGGGGTGGAACCACAGCGGGGCCGCGTACTCGACGACCTGGGACTTGCCGGGGGCGATATCGAGGTCGAAGACGAGCCCGCCGCCCTTCGCGGCGGCCCGGCAGGTGCCCTTGGCGGCCAGCAGCACGGTCTGCCCCGCCCCCAGCAGGGCGCCGTCCTTGAAGGCGGCCTTGGCCGGGGCCCTGCCGGCCCGGAGCGTCAGCGGGCCCTTCCACGCCCGACCGCCCAGGTTGGCCAGCTCGATCCGAACCAGCACCAGCGGGGCCTTGGTGACGAGCTTCGTCGTGATCGGCACGGCGAAGCTGGCCTGGGTGACGGCGATATCGCCGATGCGCCCGGTGACGATGACCCCCGGCCGCCAGCCGTCGATCAGCTCCCGCCGGACGGTGTCGCGC
>CAZNSB010000880.1:0-1686 GCA_964575155.1 uncultured Planctomycetaceae bacterium
GATCAGGTCGTTGACGTTCATGGCGACCAGGTCCACCCCCACCGTGTCGAGCTTGCCCGTCATGAACGCCACCTTCAGCTTCGTGCCCACCCCGTCACAGCACGCCACCAGGACCGGCTCGCGGTAGTTCCTCCGCAGGAGCTTCTGCCTGAAGTCCAGGCTGAACAGCCCCGCAAAGCCGCCGACCTTCCCCACCACCCGCGGCGAGTACGTCTTGGCCACCAGCTCGCCGATCCCCTCGACCATCGCCCCGGCCGCGTCCATGTCCACGCCGGCGTCCTTGTAGGTCATCGGCCGGGAGCGGCCCCTGGCCGGGCGGGACGAGCTGGAAGCCCGTTTCGACATGGGCGACATGATAGCAGCGCCGGGGGGCATTTTCGATTTTGGATTTTCGATTTACGCCCCGCGCGGCGCGGCATCGCGCGCGATCATTCAGAACCGCAGCACCTTCACCAGGTGCAGGAGGATGACGAGGGCGTTGTAGGCGGCGTGGAGGGCGACGGCGCCGGCGTAGTGCCACAGGCAGACGTCGATGTCGAACCCCCCGCCGGTCCGGCGGATGTGCCGCCACATCTTCGCCAGCCCCACCGCGAAGATCGTCGACGCCGCCAGGTGCACCCCCGTGCACACCGTGTAGCGGAAGAGCACGAAACCGGCCGGAGCCTCCGGATGGTACACGTGGATGTAGATCAGGTTCTCCAGGGTGGCGAACACCAGCGCCCCCAGGGCGGCCAGGAGGACAACGTGCGTTCGGCTGCGGAGCCAGTGAGGGCGCTTTTCGAGGATGAAGAGGACGCCGATGGGCTTGCAGACCTCCTCGACGGCCGGGGCCACCAGGATGGGCGCCAGCAGCCCGCCGCGAAGCACTTCCTGGTAGATGGCGGCGAGCACCCCGGCGGCCCCGCCGACGACCCCCAGCAGCAGGATGACGACGCCCGGGGGGCGATGCAGGGGCGGGGGGGGCGCCGCCGAAGGCAAAGAGGCGAGCGGGACGTTTGGATCGGCACCGGCCACAACCCACCTACGCCAGCTTCACGCCCGTTCCGTACGCCAGCACTTCCGCCGCCGGGTACGGCTTGTTGTTCCTGCCGCGCATGATGATCGCCATCTCGAAGCGAATGTTGAGCACCAGGTGGGCGCCCCGGTCGGCGGCCTGCTCGCGGACGCGAAGCAGCGCCTCGCGGCGTCCGCGCTCCAGGAGCGTCTCCAGGGTCCTCAGGCGCCCGCCCACGAGCGTCTTCAGGCCCGCCCCGAAGGTCTTGAAGTAGTCGCTGGCGATGACCACGCTGCCCATGCACAGCCAGGTCTCGCCGGCCCGGGCCCCGGCCGGGAGTGCCTCCAGGTTGGTCAGGAGGGGCCCGCCGGCGGCCTCTCGGCGCCGGAGGCTCGCGCGGTGCCGGCGTTCGCGGCAGCGCCCCACGAAGAAGCCCAGCCCGATCAGGAGCCCCGCCACGCCGGCCTGAAGCAGCAAGTTGAACGCTTCTCCGGTCATGCCAGCCCCTCCGGGCGCTCGGGCTCGACGACCACCGCCGTCCCGTAGGCGAAAAGCTCCGCCGCCCCCGCCATCACCGCCGACGTGCTCAGCCGGACGTTGATGATCGCGTTCGCCCCCAGCGCCTCGCCCGCCGCCGACATCCGCGCGATCGCCTCGTTCCGGGCCTCGGTCAGCAGCTCGGTGTAGCCCTT
>CAZNSB010000881.1:0-1685 GCA_964575155.1 uncultured Planctomycetaceae bacterium
CTGCCCCACGCCTGTTCCCAAACCACATGCAGACAGGCACGGAAGGAGTCAGCGACCATGGCAGCAAGACAAGCAGGGAGTAAGCGTCTGGGTACGCTCCGGGACCTGAGAACTGCGGTCTCCGCACGGGTTCGCTCCAAGCCGGTGGCCGAAGGGCAACGCTATCTCGACCTGTACACGCTGAAGCGGGAACGTGCCCGCTGGAGCCGAGCGAAGCAGCAGGCCGAACAGAGGATCGAGGCCATCGACGCGGCGATCGCGAAGCTCGGGTTCTCACAGGAGCTCATCGACGAATGCGAACCCCAAGAATCGGGACCGGAGCGAACGATCCGCTTCCGGAAGTCACGGGGCACAAGGCGGTCCGCTTGAACAGGAGAAACCCATGACATGGGATTGGAAGAAAGCTGCGCGGACGCGAGCCGGGGCGCCGGCGACCGCGCCGAGCCGCGCCCGCCCCCGGAAGGTTTCAGAGACCCCCGAGGCGCGCCCGGCCGATGTCAACCGGGCAGCTGAGATGGTGTGGCGGTCGCCTGAGCAGCCGGGGGAGTCGCTCCCCCAACTGCTGTACGCCGACGAGTACGAGTGCGGCTTCTGCCGGGGCGGCCGCGACGTCCGAGCGGGCCGGTGCCCCGTCTGCCGCGGCATCGGGAGGCTCCAGCTTACCCCCCCCGTGGTGCGGTGCGCGTTCTGCCGCGGCCAGGGGCAGGTCCCGCCGCGCAGCGGCCTGACCTGCTGCGTTTGCAGCGGCAGGGGGATGGTCCCGGTGACGCCTCCGATTGAGAGATGCCCGGACTGCAAGGGGCGCGGGAGGCAGCGCAACCAATCGCTCTCCTGCGCCCGCTGCCGCGGCACGGGCGTGGTGACCGCCGCGGCGGCCGTTGCCGCCGGCACTTCGGCCAAAGGCACCAGCGTGGGATCCTTGTGAAATTGGGAGGAGTGATTCATGAAGACTTCAACAGGTAGGGCCTCAGCGGTGAAGCATTCGACCGGGAACGAGAAGACGCCCAAGAAGAAGGCCCATCACGGGCAGCCGCTCCCGCGCACGTCAACGGGCGAGGGGGCCGGGATCGTCCATTTGACGGGCAGGCGGCATGACTTCAAACGTCGAGCCGACCACCAGCCCCGGCGGAAACCGGGGAAGGGGCGCAAGTCGCGCCGGGCTGCATGAGCAAGGCTGCGAGCGGCCAGCGGAAAGGATCCGCCCGTCGGCAGTGGACATTCAGCAAGGAAAGGAACCGGACCATGACAGATGGCGTCACCCCCATTGAGATCGAGAAAGACCAGCCGGGTTTCATCAACACCCCGCTTGTGGACAGTATTGTGCAGCGCTCTCTGGCGTACCTGGGTGCCGGCTTCCCGGTCCACCTGACCGGCCCGGCCGGCACGGGCAAGACGTGCCTGGCGCTGTATGCAGCCGCCCAGATCGGCCGGCCGGTCGTCATCATCCACGGCGACGAGGAGCTGGGCACCGCCGACATGGTCGGCGGGAGCTACGGCTTCCGGCAGAAGAAGGTGACGGACAACTTCGTTCACTCGGTGAAGAAGCTGGACCAATCGGTCGAGGCCACGTGGGTGGACAACCGGCTGACGGTGGCGTGCAAGTGCGGCTACACGCTGGTGTACGACGAGTTCACCCGCAGCCGGGCCGAGGCCAACAACGCCCTGCTCTCCGTCCTGGAAGAGGG
>CAZNSB010000882.1:0-1674 GCA_964575155.1 uncultured Planctomycetaceae bacterium
CCCATCGTCGGAGGCTGACGGGCGTGGACGACCCCTACACGACCTTGTACCGCTGGCAGTGGTTCCAGCGCGAGCAGTGGCGGAAAGACTTCCGCCAACGGAAGTCCCACAGCCCGCGGGCCTTCCGGCAAATCCTCGGCGGCAGCGCCTCCAGGACCGCCCTGGACTGCTCGGCCGGGCTCGGACTGAAGACCCTCTGCATCAGGGAGCTGGGCGTCCGCGTGTGGGGCTCGGACGCCTGCGCCTTCGCCGTGGAGAAGGCCCGCGAGCTGGCCAGACTGGAAGGCCTCGACATCGAGTACTTCGTCTCCACCTGGGCCGACCTGCCCGGGAACACCGACCGCCGCTTCGACGGCGTCTTCAACGACGCGCTGTGCTTTCTGGAGACGGACGAGGAGTTCGAGGCGTCCATCCGGGGCATCCGCGGGGTGCTCGCCCCCGGCGGGGTCTTCGTCTGGGCCGGCGCCGCCGAGGGCGACCCCGCCGGCAAGGGCGCCGAGCTGATCCGCGAGAAGTTCGAGTCCCTCGGCCGGTTCTCGCTCAACTGGACGCACGCGGGGGGGGGCGTCGAGTGCACCAGCATCACCGTCCGCGAGCTGGGCGGCGACTACATGGACGAGCACCTGCTGTTTGTCGTTTCCGGCGCCGGGGGGAAGAGGCTCGAGACCGCGACGATCCGCTGGCCGGCGTGGTGGGACTTCCCCCGCGCCCGGAGGCTCTTCGAGGCCGCCGGATACTCCGACCTCCGCACCGAGACCTTCGAGGGCATGGGTGCCGGCGGGAAGACGTTCCGCCTCAACGTCGCCGTCCGCTAGCCCACGGACTGAAAAAACATCCCTGGGATGTTTTTGAAAGGACGTAGGGCGGGACGCCGCCTCGAAGGGGCAAGTCCCACCTTCAGGTGGGACTTCGTCCCACCGGTTGATTCTGCCGGTGCCATGGCGGGCGCTGTTTCCCGCCATGCGGGTCAACATGGCGGCAGACGTCGGCCGCCATGGCACCCGAACGGGCAATATCGAAATGGAAGGCCCACCGGCGCGGGGGGCGGGCGGCCGTTGCGTCGGCGAGAGTTTTCCCGTAGTATCTCCGGCAGGTTGACAGCGGGTCCGGGATCGGCCCTCCGGCGCGGCGTTGGCGCCGGGCCGGGGGCGGGCATCGCGGCAAACCGGGATCGCCGACCGGAGCGGGACGCGCCCCGAGGCCGGCAACTCAAACGAAAGGGTCGCCCATGAGGTGGACACTCAGAATCACGGCGCTGGCGGCGTTGGGGTCCTTGCTGGCCGGGGCGGGCGGATGCTCGACGACGATCCCGGCGAACGAATTCATCGCGAAGTACACCACGAACATCCAGGTGCCCAACCCGGATCGCACGCGGCTGCCCACGCGCTCCTTCCTGGGCAGGAAGGGCAGGAAGACGGAGTACTACTACCTCCGGGACTCCATTCCCTCCGGCCAGGGCGGGGGGCTGTTCGGGAAGTGGGTCCAGTGGCGCTGCCCGGTCGGCGAGCTGCCGGCGGACTTCCCCCAGGCCTACCGCCCCGGCGACGTGGTCTTCGACGGGCGGCGGGGGGCGTCCCACCGCTATCTGATCCAGTCCTACGTCCCGCCGACGACGCAGCCCGCCGCGTCGCAGCCCGCGGCGCCGAAGACCGCCGCGTCGCCACCCGTCCCGCC
>CAZNSB010000883.1:0-1664 GCA_964575155.1 uncultured Planctomycetaceae bacterium
GCCTCCAACAAGACCTTGCGAATTCCCGGCAGGAGCTCGGCCAGCACCTCCATCGCCTCCGCCCCCGCCCCGTCAACGCGGACGTCCGGGCCCTCCGGACGAGCCACCATCGGCGCCACCAGCGCGTTGACCTGCTCGACGGCGCCGGGGGCCAGCCCGCCGAGGACGATCGTGCCCGCCCCCCCGGGGTCGAGGGAGAAGATCAACATGGTCTTGTCGGTGGTGAACGGCAGCTCCGGCGGGCCGACGCCCACCGCCGCATTCACCGTGGCCAGCCCTTTCAGCACCACGCACCCGACCACCGGGCGGTCCGTCCTGACCCGCATCAGGAACCGCCGAAGCCGCTGGCGCTGGAGCGGGTTCGGGTCCACCTTGGCGGCGCCCGCCTGCATCGTCGCCACCGTGCCGAGCAGCATCTCCTCCCCGCCGGCCATGCCCGCGGGGGCAAGGCGGAGGTTCTGGTGCTCGGCCGGCGTCTCCGGGGCGAAGGTTCCGCCGGTGACGGTCTCGGCCTTTTTCAGCAGGAGGCTCGAGCAGCGCTCGGCGCCCTTTCCCGTCAGCCGGAGCAGGAAATGCGGCATCAGGGCCTCGCCGCCGGCCAGGGACCACAGCCCGGAGCCGGAGCCGCCGGCTGCCTGCTGCGGCATCACGCCGTGAAAGCTCCCGAACAGCCGCTTGACCGTATCAAACCGCCCGACCAGGTAGAGCGTGGCGGATTGCGGCATCGCCCCTTCGGCGATCCGCTCGTTGGCCTTGTACCAGAACTTGCTGGAGGCGATCGTCGAGGCGAGCTTCCCGGCCCGGCGGCGGGCGCCGGAGAGGCCCTCGGCCACCCCGGCCAGGTCCGCAAACAGCATGCAGAAGGCCTTTTCCGGGGCACAGGTGGTGGCCGCGGCTATCCGCCCGTCCAGCTCGAAGGTCGGCCCCGTCGGGGCCGGTGAGACCGGCGCCGGCCTGGACGCCGCCGGGCGGGTCCGCCCCGTCGCCGCGGGCCTCGATCCGCCCAGGGGGAGCACGCCGCCGAAGTACAGTCCCGCGGCCACGGCCCCCAGCAATACCACCGCCCCGCCGGCCACCCCGCCGATCAGCAGGCCACGCCGCTGGGGCGCCTTGCCCCTCGCCGGCCGGGAGCCCGACACCCCCGGAAGCACGACTGCCGCCGCGGCGGCTTCTTTGGCGCCCGCGCCGGAGAGGTCCTCCACCAGCGCCCCCAGCTTGTCGGTCCGGCTGCGGGGGTCGCCGGCGGGGACCAGGTCCAGATCCACCTCCTCCTCGCCCGAGAGGTCTTCGGCCGAGTGCGGCGGGGGCGGCGGGGGCGATCCGGCGCCCGAGTCGCCGGCCTCCGACACCAGCGCCGCCGTCAGGTCGGCCATCTCCTCGCCGCCCGCCGGCGCCGGTTCCGACGCCGCCGGGATGTCAACCACCCCCTTGCAGAAGGGGCAGCGGCCCTTCTTGCCGGCGAAGGCGTCCGACACGCGGACGTTGCGGCTGCACCGCGCACAGGTGAACCGAATCATCTCCAGCCTCGACTACCCGGGCCCAATCGGACACATGGGCCAACAGGGCAATGTAACGTGTCCGCCCGGGGCCAACAAGGGTCAATTATCCACTTGTCGAACCCGAATAGTAATGTCCGGTCTTAACCAGATAAGAATGTCCGCTTT
>CAZNSB010000884.1:0-1662 GCA_964575155.1 uncultured Planctomycetaceae bacterium
CGCCGACAATGTACCTGCGAAGACGAACAGGTCGTCGACCTGACCCTGCGTGGCCGGCTCGTGCCCGATCGGGCCGCACGAGCATTGCTGCCGGGACTCGCCGAGCACCTCGCCCGCTGGGGCGCCGAGGGCGCCCTCCACGCCCACGCCCACGTCACCGGCGACGCCGACGCGGTCAACGTGACCGCCTCCGCCGACGCCGCCGAACTGGCGCTGCGCCGGGAGGGGAAGCTCCACAAGCCCGCGGGCGAGGCGGCGAGCGCCCGGCTGAAGCTGACGGTTCCGGCGGACCTGGCGCAGGTGCGCGTCCGCGATTTGTTTGTGGAGACGCCGGCGGCCCAGCTTTACGCCAGCGGCTCGGTCCCCGTTCTGGGCGCAGGCGCGCTGACCGGGCGCGTGGCACTGAACGTCCCCCGTCTTCAGGGCCTGTGCAGGTACCTGCCGGAGCTTTCGCCCCACCGCCCCGAGGGAGCGGTGTTCGTGGAGGCCAGTTTCCGCGCCGGGGCCCCTGCCGGCCGACAGCCGGGCGCACACGCCAAGGACGTCATCCGCTCGCTGACGATCCGGGCCCGCCGCGCCCAGGTCACTATCGGCGAGAAGGTCTGCCGGCTCGACGGGCAGCTTCGGCTGGAGGAGGTGGTCCCGGCGGGGTGGGGGACCACCCTCGGCAGGATCACCTCGGATTCGCTGGAGTGGGCCGTCGGGCCAAGCCACGGGTTCCTCGTCGCCGACGTGAAGAATCCCACCACGAGCCCCTCCGGCCGGTTCGAGCTGCTGTGCACGGCGCTGGACACTCACGACCTCCAGCGCTGGGGGGCGTTCCAGCCCGCCGCCGCCGAGGGGAAGCTCCCGAAGAAGCAGGAGGCCGCCCTCGCCCGGCGGGCCCGGCAGACCATTGCCGGCGTCAGGAAGCTGATGGCCAGGGCTGCGATCACCGGCCGGCTCCGCGCCGATCGCATGAAGTACTTCGATCGCTCGGTCGGGGCGGTCTACGAGCTGAAGAGCCTTCTGGCCGACGTGGCCGCCCACGAGGGCGAGCTCGCCGCAAGCCTCCGCTGCGGGCTCAACGGCGGGCAGGTCCGGCAGAGCTACAAGGTCGACCTGAACGCCCCCGACCCTCGCGTGGTGGCCCGCAGCGACCTCCGCGACGTGCTGACCGGCGAGAACATCCAGCTCCAACTCGCCAGGGATTTCCCCGGCAACGCCGTCGGCGGCACCTTCTCCCGCCGGGAGCAGGTGACCTATGCGCTCCAGGACTTCGTGATGGGCAGCCTGGACCCCAGGCACCGCCCCATACCCACCGGGCGGGCCAAGACCGTCACCACCGACGGCGTCCTTCGAGGGCGGGCCGCACCCAAGTTCGTCGCCAACATCTTCCCCGGGCTGAACCTGGCCACCTATCGCTACCGCGTCATGACCGCCTTCGCCGACCTGCTCCCCGACGGCACCGCCCAGAACGACATGCTCTTCAGCGGCGTCGCCTACGACATCTACATCGTCGGGACCACCGACCGCAACCACATCGCCCGCTACACCACCGGCGTCCTGCTGTTGCCGGTGCCGGCCTCGGCGGAGATCGCACACGGGCTCCGGCAGGGGCGGATCCCGGTCTTCAAGTTCAAGGCGCGGATCCAGGACGGAAAGTTCCATGACCAGGAGGTC
>CAZNSB010000885.1:0-1653 GCA_964575155.1 uncultured Planctomycetaceae bacterium
AAGACCTCGTCGTTGACGATGCCCGTGGTCTGGTTGTTCCAGTGGCTTCGCAGCACGGTGTCGTTGCCGGCGGGATTACCGAACGTGGCGCCGAAGTCGCCGCGCAGGGCCAGGCCGTCCGTGATCTTCAGCCCGAGGGAGGCGAGCGGGATCGCGGCTTCGACCACGTAGCGATTGCCCTCCACCTTTACGGACACCTTGGCCTCGGCCAGAACCACGACGCTGTCCATCACGTATTCCTTCACGACGCCGGAGCTGAAGGTCTTGGGCTTCTTCTCGTCCGCGACCTTGCGGTAAACCACCGCCGTGGGCTGGCCTTTGAAGTTGCCGATGGACAGGCGCAGGTCGCCCTTCACGGGTTCGCCGCGTTTCTTGTCGGCTGCGGGGTCGGTCCCGAGCTGCAGGTCCACGGTGTCGCCGCGGGCGTACATGAACTCGGGGGCGTCCGCGCCGTTGACCCACGGCGTGTCGTCCTGCACCTCCCAGCCGACGTACAGGTTGCCCTCATCCCGGGCCATGGCGACCCGCACCCGCGTGCCCGACTGCCTCTCGAACGCCGGCTTCTCCGGGTCCTGGAAGCCCTTGAAGTCCGCGTCGAGGTTGCCGCTGAACACCACCGTGGCCTTCCGGACCGCGTATTTCTTGTTGCCGACGGCGGCCTGCAATTGCTTCTCGCGGAAGGTCTGCGCCGTCTTCACATCGTCGTCGGCCATCGTGAGCTTGCCGCCCGGGATCTCCTGGATCGCCTCCAGTCCCGTGACCTCGACATTCCAGAGCCCGGTCTTGCCGGCCTGGACGTAGACTTTGCCGTCCTTGCCCTGGCGCATGGAGCCGCCGAAATCCTCGCCGCCGAGGCCCGGGGGCACGTTGTCCAGGATGGCGCCGGGTACGGCCTGGTCGGGCCACTGGGTCTTAAAGCCGTCGCCCTGGAAGAGGCGCGTGAGGTAGAAGCCGTCCTCGGTCAGCATGTGCCACTCGCCGATGTTGCCATTGATGGCCCAGATGCCGCCGACCGGTTTGGGCAGGAGCGCGTTGCCGACCAGTCCGAAGGCGCCCCGGATGAGGCCGACTTCCGGCGGGGGTGCCTTATGCGAGCCGTGCACGCCGCTGAAGGTGTTGGGATACTTCCAGAGCAGTCGCCCGTCGGCCGTGTCGTAGCACTCGAAGTACTTTTCACTCACCGCGACCAGCTTGCGGTTGTCCGGCGTGGACAGCGCGCCGCCGTCAAAGCCGGCAATCTTGCGGGCGCCGGCGACGTCATACCGGGGCGCCCCGCATTTCGTGAAGTCCGCAACCTTGAATTGCAGCCCGTTGGCGTAAAGGGTCAGGTCGCCGTTCAGGTTGAGCGACCAGCCCAGGTAGCCGAACATCGTCAGCGCCGCCGGATGGGTCGCCAATTCGTCGGGCTGCTGCTGTTCGTCGCCGTTCGCGTCGGCCCAGAAGACCGTATTCTTCTCCTTGGGGTTGGGTACGATGCTCCCGCGCAAGGCGAACTTCGCGTCGCCCAGCCGCTCGCGGATGGACAGGCCCGTGTCGCGACTGCATGTCACCAGGTACAGTTTGCCGTTGCTGCCTTCGGCATAGAGGGCGACCCCGGCAAAGTGGTTCTCGAAGGTCCCCAGGCAGACGTCGCGCCCGGTCTTGGGGTCCATC
>CAZNSB010000886.1:0-1652 GCA_964575155.1 uncultured Planctomycetaceae bacterium
AGGTAGGCGTGCCCGGAAGCCGAGACCACCACGGGCTCGGCGTCGAAGAGATAGCACGCCACCGAGATGTCGTGGGGCGCCAGCGACCACCAGGCGTTCTCCACCTTCCGCACGATGCCGAGGTTGACGCGCTGGAAGTAGAGGTACAGCGGCTCGCCGACGGCGCCCTTGTCGATCATGTCCTTCATGTACTCCACGGACGCGTGGTACTCCAGCAGGTGGCCCACCATCAGCCGGCGGCCCCGGGCCGAGGCCAGCCCCACCAGCTCGGCCGCCTCGGCGGCGGCCAGGGCAAGAGGCTTCTCGACGTAGGTGTGCTTGTCGGCCCCGAGGGCGGCCTTGGCGAGCTCGTAGTGCAGCGGCGCCTCCACGGCCACCACGACGGCGTCGACGCCGTCGTCGGCGAGGGCCTGCCCGGCGTCCTCGGTCACCGTCGCGGCCGGGTATAGCCCGGACATGGCCTTGCGCACCCTCGGATCGACGTCGCACACATACTTCAGCTCCACCCCCGGCAGCGAAGCGAAGTTCCGCACAAGGTTCTTGCCCCAGTTGCCTGCACCGATCACGGCGATTCGCACCATGCCTAACTCCCTACAGAACGCTGGCGCCGCCTGCCCGAAGACAAGCGGCCCGACGACCATCTGCCCTCAGCTGTCACGGGGCGGGTCAGAGCCCGTCAGCATGGGCCGGTCAAAACCGGCCTGTGATGCGGGGGCCCTTATACCTCATTTGCCCTTCTTCCCGCAAGGGACGGGAGTGCTGTCTGGACTCTTTCGAACCATCTCTATTGCTTCTTTCGCCCCAGCCTCTGAGCCGGTAGCTGCGACCCTCGAGGGTGATGATCTCGCCGTGGCGCAGCAAGCGGTCGAGGATGGCCGTGGCGGCGGGGACGTTGCCGATCAGCTTGGCCCCAGTCCTCCAAGGACGCCGCCGGACCCCCGGCGGGCAGGAATAGCTCGAAGGGCGAGCGAGACGATCCTCCCATCGGGGGCGCTGCGGCGTCGAACGACAAAACCGCTTTCCCGAAGAAGGATAGATGACCTATAAGGACTCCAAGATCACTGGTCGCTTTTGATCCGCCCCGTGACACCTGCAAGACCGTCGTGTCCGCCCGCCCGCGAAAGTCGTTCCCTCGAGCACCCCCGTTGACGATCGGCGCCACCCGGCCGAAGTCCACCTGCGCCTGCTCGCCGGGGGCGCACTCCATTCGCCTGAACGGCAGCGGCCCGGTCTTGCCCAGCCGCCGGAGGTATCGCTTGACGCTGTCGTAACTGCCTGCGAAACCGTGCTCGGCCTGCAGGTCCTGCCAGATCCGCACACCGCTGAGGCCCTCGGACAGCTTGACCTCGATGATCTCGCGGAACGGCCAGCAGCAACTCACCGGCCCACTGCCCGACCGGGCCCCGGAGCCGGGGGGCGGGTTGGTGGTACACTTTGACGGCAGCTCCGACCCGGGGGGCGGGTTGCTGGTACAGTTTGAATCCCGGCCGCCACCGGCCAGGTGCCGACGCACCGTCGTGCGGCTGACGCCCAGCTCCCGGGCGATCCGCCGCTGCGACCAGCCACGCTTATGCAATGTCAGAATTGAAGTTACGATCGCCATCTTGAGTTGGTTGGCCACCGGCAGGCTCCTTCGAGATTCCCGCTCCGGG
>CAZNSB010000887.1:0-1648 GCA_964575155.1 uncultured Planctomycetaceae bacterium
AGCACGCTGAACCAATGGCTCCACGGCACGGACATCGACTACGTCGATGTGGCGGCGGCCGCCAGCGCGGATGGTCATATCCATCGCCGCAGGATCGCGTACCTCAGGGGCAAGTACTGGGTGACGGTGGACGAGGTGCGTGGCAAGCGGGAGAGCGCCGACCGGGTAGACATGTACTTCCAGTTCGCGCCCGGAGAGATCAGGCTTGACGGGCTCACCGCCAGGACGAATTTCGAGCAAGGTGCCAACCTGATGGTCAAGGTGATGGAGGTCCCCGGCCTGACGGCGCACGAGGAGGACGGGTGGATCGCTGTGCACTACAAGGTCGTTGAGCCGAGGCCCAGAGCGCGGTTCTCGGTGAACAGGCTTCCGGTAACCCTCGTGAGCCTCCTCTACCCCTACGAGGGTGAGGCCCCCGATGTTAGCGTGGAGCGGCTCGCCCTGCCTGAGGCCCCGCAGAAGGAGGGCGTACTCGGACTGCGCATCAGGATAGACGGCAGGGAGGATCTCATCTTCTTTGCTCCGGAGGGATGCGAGTTCTCGTACCGGGGCTCCAAGCTCACCGGGCCCGTTGCATATCTTCCGGTCTGAACGGCAGCTTGGTCGGTTGTCAATCCTCTACGCGATTGCCAAAGAGCGTTGAGGGCATGCCCCCCGAAAACTGGTTCACTGGATATGTTAGGATCTCCCGGACAAAGGGAGGTTGCTTATGAAGAGGAAGCGATTCACCGACTAGCAGATCATCCGGGTTCTGAAGGAGGCAGAGCGGGAGGAGAAGACGGTTGCGGAGGCGTGCCGGGAGCACGGGGTGTCGGAGACTAGCTTCTACCGGTGGCGCCTGAGTCCGCTTGCCGAGGAATGCAGATGAACCGGATCGACGCAAACACGGCCGTGCCCCTATTGTTGGGCCTGACCTTGGGCCATGTGAGCAGCGCCGGGCCTGCTTCAGAAGCCCCGGACGTGGGCCTACGCGTGGCTCCCGACACGGGGCTGTCCCTGTTTCTCAACGGCGCGCCTGTTCTTGCCGATTCCCTCCCCATCGAAGCCGAGGTCGCGTCCCTCGACGAGGCATCGCTGTGGCTTAAGGGCGCCTACGAACGAGTGGAGATGGGCGCCGTGGGTGGAGGGGGTGGATTCGTCGCCACCGGGGTGGTGACCAGCCCGGCCGGTTCGGTCCTGCAGTTCACGGATCGCTACAGCCTCGGTCCGGGCGCCCAGGCGGTCACACTTCGCCGAACGGTCACCGTAACGGCCGTCGCCGACGGAGAGGTGGCGTTCAACTCCCGGTTGCGGCTCTTCCTGCCCGAGGGACGGAGCCTGCGTGACCTGGACGTCTTCGTTCCCGGGGTCTGGTACGGCGACGACAGCCATCTTCCGGACACGGCATTGGCTTCGCACTACGACGACCGATTCGTCATGATCCGTGAGGATCGCATGCCGTTGCCTCTGGTCACGGCCCGGGACAGAAGAGCGGGCACGACGTTGTCTCTCCTGTTGGCCAACTCGAATCCCGTTACCACCATGCTCGACAGAGGACTGGGGAAGCGGGTCATCGACCCAGGCATGCAGTTCGCTTCTCTCGGCATGGACAACCGAGGCCGACCGGCCCTCGCGCTGGTCTTTCCCGGAGTCGAGGGAGAGCGCACCT
>CAZNSB010000888.1:0-1644 GCA_964575155.1 uncultured Planctomycetaceae bacterium
CCGAGCAGACCTCCAACACGCTGCTGATCTCCGGCTCGCCGCGGTTCTTCAAGACGGTCGCGGCGATGGTCGCCGAGCTCGATCAGCCCCCGCCGCAGGTGCTGGTGCAGGTGCTGCTGGCGGAGGTCACCCTCGATGACACCACGGAGTTCGGCATGCAGTGGTCGCTGATGGGCAACCCCTCCGGCACCCGCCGGATCGGCGGCGGGCCCCAGTTCGGGCTGGCAACCACCGGGTTCACCTTCACCGTCTCCAGCGGCGACTTCGACTTCCTGCTGCGGGCCCTCCAGGCCCAGGGCCGCCTGGAAGTGCTCTCCCGCCCGCAGATCCTCGCCGCCGACAACCAGGAGGCCCGCATCAACATCGGCCAGCGCGTGCCCTTCATCACCCAGTCCCGGATCACCGAGGCCGGCACCACCCTCAACACCATCCAGTACGAGGACGTCGGCATCATCCTGAACGTCACCCCCCACATCAGCCCCGACGGCTTCGTGAAGATGGAGGTCGCCCCGGAGATCTCTTCTCTGTCGGACTCCTCGGTCCAGATCTCCGAAGGCGTCAACGCCATCGTCGTCAACAGCCGAAGGGCCAACACCACCATCACCGTCCAGGACGGGCACACCATCGTCATCGGCGGGCTGATCACCAGCAAGCTCCAGAACCGGGAGGACAAGGTCCCCCTCCTCGGCGACCTGCCGGGGATCGGCGTCCTCTTCAAGTCCACCAAGCTCGTCAAGGAGCGCACCGAGCTGCTGATCATCCTCACCCCGCGAATCCTGCGAACCCCCACCGACGGGGACGTGCTGTCCAACAAGCAGATCCGCCAACTGCCGCTGGCCAAGGGCATCCACACCGACCCCGCCATCGGCGACCTGCTCAACCCGCTGCAGGACGTCACCCCCCTCGAGGTCAAGCAACTCGAGACCGGCGCCCGGCGAGACTACCCCGACGTCGGGCCCGTCGTCATCCCCCTCACCCTGCCGGGAGATGAGCCCAGGCGGCAACCCCAACAGCGGCCCCAGCAGCGCCAGGGCGAAAAACAGAAATGACGGCGCAGAAGCCATGGC
Source organism: uncultured Planctomycetaceae bacterium (assembly GCA_964575155.1). Lineage (GTDB taxonomy): Bacteria > Planctomycetota > Phycisphaerae > SM23-33 > SM23-33 > CAZNSB01. Next base: position 1,068 of record CAZNSB010000888.1, read on the forward strand.
TGGCCCTGGCCGCCGCGGCCGGACTCGCGGCGCTGAGCGGCTGCCCCCCAGCGAGGCAGACCGTCCCCCGCCGTCCGCCCCCGCCGGTGGAAGAGGCCGATTACCTCCTCGCCCAGGTCTTCCCCGCCCCGGTCAACTGGGACGACCGCTCCGGGCCCGACGGGCTGGAGGTGCTGGTGTACATTTACCGGCGATCTCACGGCTCGCTGCCGGTGACGGTCCGGGGGGCCCTGGAGTTCGCCCTGTACGAGGGCAACCCCGGCGGAGAGGACCTCGCCCGCGCCAAGCCCTTCCGGACGTGGCGCTTCGCCGGCGAGGCCCTGGACGCCTGCCGGACGCGCACCGTCGCAGGGTGGGGCTACGCCATGCGCCTGGGCTGGGGCAGCTCGCCCCCGGCGACCTCCTCGGTAAAGCTCGCCGCACGCTACCTCCCGCCCAAAGGTCCCCCCGTCGAGGCCCCCCCCACCGCCATCGCCGTGGCCCCGCGCTGACCCCGCCGACGCGCGGGCGCTACCTGACCTCGGCTGCTTGCTCCTTCCCGCCGGGCGCGCGGGACAACACCACCAGGCTCGCGCCC
>CAZNSB010000889.1:0-1633 GCA_964575155.1 uncultured Planctomycetaceae bacterium
GCCCGCCATGCTGGCCGCCTGCGCCACCGAGCTCACGGACGACGCGATCACGCCGACCGCTGTGGCAGCGCCGGGCGCCGCGCCGACCCGCACGCCGGCCCTCCCTCCCACGTCCCCACCCTACCCGATCGCGACCCCAGAACCGGCCCCAATCCCGACGGAGCCCGGGCCGGTCGAACGCGCCCCCGTCGAGCACACCGTCCAGAAGGGCGACACGCTGCTGGGGCTGGCCAGGCAGTACAGCGTGCCGATGGCGGCGATCCAACTGCAAAACGGGATGGGCGATTCGACGGTCGTGCAGGTGGGGCGGGTGCTCTCGATCCCGCCGCAGGCCGGATGGGAGGAGGCCTCGGCCTTCTGGGTCGTGCACGTCGTGGAGGAGGGCGACACGCTGGTCGGGATCGCGCGGGCGTACGGGCTGAAGGCGGCGGCGCTCAAGGCGGCCAACGAGCTGGCCGACGCCGACCTGATCCGGGTGGGGCAGGAGCTGGTGCTGCCGCTGGACGGGCCGGCCGTGGCCCGCGCGCCTGCGCCGCCGGCCGCTCCGCCCAGCCCGACGCCGGTTCCGGCCACGGCTCCGGGCCAGGCGCCCCCCGCGCCCACGGCTGCGCCGGCCGCCCCCCCGCCCGCCGACGTGGCCGCCTGGCCCCGCGAGACGGTGCGGTTGATCAACGAGGTGCGCGCCCGGCACGGGCTGCCGCCGCTGGCGTACGACGAGACGCTGGCGCGGGCGGCGCAGGGGCAGGCGAACGATTGCGCGCAGCGCAGTTGGTGCAGCCACACCGGCTCCGACGGCTCGAACATCAAGACGCGCATCCTGCGCGCGGGCTACGAGCCCGCCAGTTGGGCCGAATGCTGGGCGCAGCGCCAGACTCCCCAGGGCGCGGTCGACGTCTGGATGGACGAGGTGCCGCCGAATGACCCGCACCGGCGCACGTTGCTCACGACCTGGCTTTCCGAGATCGGCGTGGGCGTGGCCCAGACCAGTTGGGGCTATTACTTTATCACCGACTTTGGCCGGCCGTGAGGGCCGCCGGGCGATGAAGTCGCCCGGCTTCGGAGCTGCGCCCGGTTTACCGGGCTTGTAAGCGTTCAGGGGATAGGCCAGAAACCAGGTTTTTAGGCGTCTCTCAAGCGAAATGTACTTCGTTAGAAAGGCTTCTCATAGGCTAGAGTGGTTCCTTTGGCGGAAAAACCTGGTTTCTTTGCCCCGTGCTGAACGGTGAACCGGGCTTCAGGGCGCCTTTAGCGCCCGTTGCTCCGTAGCCGGCCGGCCGGCCCGGCCGCCGCCCCGGCATCCCCTGCCGACCGCCGGGGGCCGCCGGGCGCCGCCAGGCGATGAAGTCGCCCGGCTTCGGAGCTACGCCCGGTGAACCGGGCTTGTAAGCGTTCAGGGGATAGGCCAGAAACCAGGTTTTTAGGCGTCTCTCAAGCGAAATGTGCTTCGTTAGAAAGGCTTCTCATAGGCTAGAGTGATTCCTTTGGCGGAAAAACCTGGTTTCTTTGCCCCGTGCTGAACGGTGAACCGGGCTTTAGGGCGCTTTTAGCGCCCGCTGCTCCGTAGTCCGGCCGGCCCGGCCGCCGCTTTTCGGAGACATGTCCAGTGGACTGGACTATTTTCCCCTCAATTGGC
>CAZNSB010000890.1:0-1633 GCA_964575155.1 uncultured Planctomycetaceae bacterium
GCGCCTCCCGTCTCCAAAGTGTTACCCAAATCCGGCCCATTCTGAACCAGGCCGGTTTTTCCTCTTTTTTTCCGCGGCCGGGGCGGCGGGCGTGTTTGGGGCCAACCGCTTTGAAGCAATTGGCTTAGGCTCATTCTGGCGGGCGACTGACGGCACTAATGTAATATATGGAGGGACAGCGCATTGTCCGGGCGCTCCGGCCCGGCTACGGGTAAAAGGGTTACTGATGACATCCTTTGACATCCTTATCAGACAAAGAGTTACGCGGTTTTCGGCGAAAAGATTTTTACCCGTGTCCGGGCGGGTCGGCTTTTCCTATGGCCTTGATACCAAAGGTGTTGCGCCCACAGAATGGGGTTAGGGGATAGGTAAAGACGTTTACTAATGGCAAGCTGGGCATGCTGGGGCGTTGGGGCAACCTTCCGCGCGGGACCACGCTCGAGAAGCCCAGCGAGGCGAAGACCGGCCGGGGTCTTCCCCAAAGCTCCTCCCGGTGGGTCGGGGGCGAATGCTGCGGAGCGCGGCCTGGGTTCCGGGATCAAATGCGCATGCGACGGGAACTCCCCTCACCGTCCGCGGGCGGCGAACTGCTCGGGCGGGTAGGGGATGAACCGGCCCTTCAGGATCGGATCGTGGGTCTGTTCCATCCATTCCTGGAGCTTCCGGCGCAGCTCGTCGCGGGCGGCGGCGTGGGCGTCGTCGTCGATGAGGCTGCGGGCCTCCCAGGGGTCGGCGGCCAGGTCGTAGAGCTCCTCCGGGGGGCGGGGGGCGTCGAGGTCGCGCCGCCGCCACCGCGCCGGGAAGGCCATCTCGATGTCCGACGGCATCAGGCCGTAGATCTGATCGCGGAAGTTCCGAATGTACTTATACCGATCCGTACGTACGCAGCGGCAGGGGTCGAAGTGATTGTGGTAGTTCTTCTCGCTGAAGAGGTCGCTGCGGGGGCGGTACTCGCCGCCTCCGGCCAGCAGGGCAGCGAAGCTGCGGCCGTCGACCTCCTCGCCGGTCCGGGCCCGCCCCAGCTCGCAGAGCGTGGGGCGGAGGTCGACGCTGCTGATGAGGTGCTCGTGGGTCTTGCCGCGGAGCCCCGTCGGCTCGGGCATGCGGACGATGCAGGCGGTGCCGATGCCGGGGTCGTAGAGGGTGCTCTTGGCCCGGGGGAAGGCCATGCCGTGGTCGGTGGTGAAGATCACGATGGTGTTGTCGCGGAGCCCGGAGGCGTCGAGGGCCCCCAGGAGCCGGCCGACGTGGTGGTCCATGAATCGGATGGCCCCGTGGAACATGGCCATCTGCCTGCGCGTGAGGTCGTTGTCGGGCAGGAAGGGCGGCAGGGCCACCTCGCCCGGATCGGCGAACCGGTAATACTCGCGGTCGAAGGGGAGGTGGACCTCGCTGACGCCGGCGTTGAGGAAGAACGGCTGCCTGCGGGCGGCGCCGGACTGGAGGAACCGGATGGCCTCGTCGACGACGTGGTCCGACCTGGAGCTTTCGGCCCAGGCGTCCTGGTAGCCGAGGACGGCCTTGAGTTCCCGGCCGCGCCCTGTCTCGTGCTGGAACCCGATCAGCCGGGTGAAGTAGTACTACAACGCTACGAAGGCTTCCATTGACACATGCGTAAGTCCTTCAGACACAG
>CAZNSB010000891.1:0-1616 GCA_964575155.1 uncultured Planctomycetaceae bacterium
TTGCCGTAGTCCGCCAGCTTCGACGTGTCGAAGTACACGCCGTCGCCGTCGATGACGTAGCTGAAGCCCTTGCCCTCGATCGCCCTGACCAGGTCGATCTGCTCGGAAATGTGCTCGGTGGCCTTGCACCAGACGTCCGGGCCCAGGACGTTCAGCCGGTCGATGTCGTGCCGGAAGGCCGCCCAGTAGAACTCCGCGATCTCCCGGACCGTCTTTCCCTCCCGGCGCGCCCCGACGGCCATCTTGTCCTCGCCGCTGTCGGCGTCGGAGACGAGGTGGCCGACGTCGGTGACGTTCATGACGTGATTGACCTCGTAGCCGCAGGTCAGCAGCACGCGCTTGAGGACGTCCTCGAAGACGTACGTGCGCAGGTTGCCGATGTGCGCGTAGTTGTAGACCGTCGGGCCGCAGGTGTACAGCCGCACCTTCCCCGGCGTGATGGGCTCGAACGGGTCCTCACTCCGCGTCAGCGTGTTGTAGAGCTTCAGCGACGTCAGTTCATCTCCCGTTTCCGGTTCCCAATTTCCAATCGCCCCTCCTCGGCGCCGCGCCGCAGGCGCGTGCCGATGGGCAATGGACAATGGGCAATGGGCAATGGGCAATCCTCGTCAGGCAGTCATTTCTTCCAGCAGGACGACGGCGAAGGCGGCCAAACCCTCCCCGGCGCCGATAGGACCCATCGCCTCGGCGGTCTTGGCCTTGACGCAGACGAAAGAGACGTCCAGCCCGAGCAGGTCGGCGATCCGCTGGCGCATGGCGTGCTTGTGGGGCCCCAGCCGGGGGGCCTCGGCGACGACCGTCACGTCGGCGTTGACGACCGACCAGCCCATGTCCGCCACCAGCACGGTCGCCTCCGTCAGCAGCCGGGCGCCGTCCGCGCCCGCCCACTTGGCGTCCGTGTCGGGGAAGTGCTCCCCGATGTCGCCGATGCCGATCCCGCCGAACATCGCGTCGATCAGGGCGTGCACGGCGGCGTCGCCGTCGCTGTGCCCGGCCAGGCCGCGGTCGTGCTCGATGTGGACCCCGCCCAGCATCAGCGGGCGCCCCGCCTGGAAACGATGACAGTCGAAGCCGAATCCGATGCGATTCATGCCGGGAAGGGTATGGGAAATCGCCCCGCGCTGCAAGGGCGGGCCGGGGGGTGTATGATGGCGTCATGGCCGGGCGGAGGTCCACGGCGACGCGCGTTCCCCCGGAGCTGAGCCCGCGGGTCCTGGTGGCGGGGTACGCCTCCGGTGCGTTTCCCATGCCCGACCCCGACGACGCCTCGCGGATCATGTGGTTCAGCCCGGACCCGCGCGGGCTGCTGCCGCTGGACGACCGCTTCCACGTCCGGCGCCGGCTGGCGCGGAAGCTGCGCCAGGGGCGGTTCGCCTTCACGATCGACCGGGCCTTCGGGGAGGTGATGCGCGGCTGCGGGGACAGGGCAGAAGGCACGTGGATCACGGAGGAGTTCGTCTCGGCGTACGGGAGGCTGCACGAGCTGGGGATCGCCCACAGCGTGGAGGCGTGGGCGGAGGGCGCGTCGCCGGCCGGCGGGATCTACGGCGTGGCCCTGGGCGGGGCGTTCTTCGCCGAGAGCATGTTCCACCGCGTCACCGACGCCGGCAAGGTGG
>CAZNSB010000892.1:0-1603 GCA_964575155.1 uncultured Planctomycetaceae bacterium
GGCCTGGTCCCAGACCATCGAGAACATTCCGCCCAGTTCGCTGTAGGCCATGCGTGCGGCGAGGCCCTCGATCCCGCCGGGGGTGATGAAGGTGACGGAGTTCCCGCCGCCGGGGAAGTAGCCGCTGTCGGCCTGGGGCATGGCCACGCGGGCCATGAGCGCGGCGGGCTTTTCGCCGGGCACCCCGGCCCAGTTGAGGCTGGCCGAGCCGGAGTTGTCGCCGTCCACGAAGCCGCGCTGGGCCCACAGGTCCTTCTTGGTGAAGCGGACGCCCTTCTTCTTGGCCAGTGCCTGGATCTCCCAGGGCTCCCAGACTTTTCGGAAGTCCATGAAGAGGGGGGGGCTGCCCCCGCTCAGCCAGGTCATGTACAGCATGGTCAGCAGGCCCTGGACGTCGGCCTCGGTGGCGTAGGGGAGGGGGGGCTTTCGCCCGTTGTGGTCGAAGGTGGAGTTGAAGAGGCTCTCCATGCAGTCGGCGACGGGCAGGGGGATTCCGCGGGGGTCGGAGCCCCATTCGAGCTGGCTCATGAAGCCCCCGCCGACGGCGTTCAGCTCGGCCATCAGGTCGCGGACGATCAGGTACATGGCCAGGGACTGATCGAACCGCCGGCTGTCGGCGTCGTCGCGGAGCTGGAGGCGGTCGCCGACGTGGCGGTCGATCCACCGCCGCAGCTTCCTGTGCTCCTTGGCGTCGTAGGCGGCCTTGGCCAGCATGTCGGAAAGCAGCTTCATGTCCAGCCGGGTGATCTCCAGCCCGAACGTCCGCCGCGTCGGGATCACGTGGGCCAGCGCCGTCTCCATGCCCATCGAGTCGTGCCCGAAGACGACCACCCGCCGCCCGCGCAGCCCCACGTGGGCGCAGGCGGCGTAGCACCAATCCACCAGGGCGTCGGCGGTCAGGTCGGTCATGACGGGCCTTTGGCCGGTGTCCGGCCAGGTGCCTACGTTGAGGTGGGCGAGGATGCCGCTCTGGGCGAGGGCCCCGTTGAGGGCGTGGGCGTAGACGACGCCGGGGCGGGGCCCGCTGTTTCCGCAGGTGATGTTCAGCGGCATCCCCGGCGGCAGCCGGCCCAGCAGGGAGATGGTGGTGAGCTGCGGGAACGCCCAGGTGTCGGGCGCGCAGATGACCGCGTCGACGCCGGCGGCGGCGAACTGGCGGGCGACGACGTCGGCCTGCTTCTCGCCGTCGACCAGCACCGGGGAGAAGACGACGTCCACGGGCTCTGCGTCGGGGGTGGCCACCTCGTCGGCGACGATCCGGGCGACCATCTCCACGATGTGGACCGCCCGCTGGCGCGAGGCCTTGTCGATCCGCGGGTCGCACGGGGCGAACACGCCGAAGCACGGCGTCTTCGGCTCGGACTTCTTCGACGCGGGAAGCTTCTTTGCCTTGGCCATGGCCTGCGCTCCTTTGCTTGGCGGCAAAGCCGTCGGTCTTGGGAACGGGGCCGTCAGCATACCCCCAGGCCGCGGCCAAGCCAAGGGCAAGTCCCGGCGCTGGCGATTCGACGGCCCCGGCCGCCCAGCAGTCCCTCACAGTCGATTCTGTGGGTGCCATGGCGGGCGCTGTTTCCCGCCATGCGGGTCAACATGGCGGCAGACG
>CAZNSB010000893.1:0-1603 GCA_964575155.1 uncultured Planctomycetaceae bacterium
TCACCGACCGCGACGGCGGGAAGCACTTCACCAAGTACTACCGCTTCAAGAACAAAAAGCTCCTGGACGACGCCGGCGAGGAGAAGGACCTGCCGGACATGGAGAACCTGGGCGTCTCGCCGCTGCCTGACGGCATGGTCCGGCTGTACAGCGAGTACGCCAACAAGGACCTGGCCTACGTGGGCGGGACCTCCACGAAGTATGTCCCCATCGGCGACCGGGTGGAGGTGAACGTCGGGCGGGACGACGACATCACCATCGTCCGCCGGCTGAAGGACCAGAAGATCACGAACATTGTCGCGCGCCAGTACAAGCGGCGCACCGGCAGGAAGGTCGCGACGCGCCAGCGCCCCGGGGTGGCCTGGGAGGTGGAGTACTACGACCTCATCGACTACGACGAGACGTTCTCCTACGAGGAGGAGATCGTCTCGGGCAAGCCCGTGGACGTCAAGGCGGACATCGAGCGGCGGTTCGGCGCCAAGGTGGTCCTCTGGGCCGACCCGAAGCCGCCGGCGGACTGGAACTCCTATGAGCCGGGGGCCTACGTGGACCTGCACCTGGTCGAGGGCCGGAAGGAGCGGGTCGATCAGAACCACGTGAAGTACTTCCTGGACCTGAAGCCCGGCAGGAAGCAGTTCGCCGCCTACAGCGTGACGTACAAGCGCCGCAAGGTTGGACCCAAGCTGAACGTCGAGATCAAGCACGAGCCGGCCAGGTAGCGCCGGGATGATGGAAAGGGCACCGGCCGTGAAACCGAGGAGCATCCTGAGCCTGTTGTCGGCCCTGGCGATCGCAGCCGGGGCGTGGGCCGACGTGAACCTGGTGACGATCCCCCGGCGCGAGGGGACGCAGCTCACCATCTACAACTCCGAAGACATCACGATGGTCCGGGAGCACCGGCTGCTGACCGTCAAGACCGGCGTCAACCGCATCCAGTTCACCTGGGCCAACACCCTCATCGACCCCACCAGCATCGACTTCCGCATCCTCGACCACGCCGACAAGGTGGATCTTGTAGACACCACCTTCCCCGCCGGGCGCAACGACGCCCTCCAGTGGAACATCGACAGCCGGATGGACGGAAAGGTCCCTGTGGAGATCCGTTATTTCACGAGCGGGATCACGTGGGCGGCGGACTACGTGGGGATCGCCAACGCGGACGAGACGAAGCTGCGCCTGACGGGATACGTTCGGGTGCACAACAATTCGGGCGAGCTGTACGACAACGCCGAGGTGCGGCTGGTGGTGGGGACGATCAACCTGGTGGAGAAGATCGCCGACCTCGCCCGAAGGCCCCCGCCGGGGGACGGTCGGAAGGGGCCAGGCGGCAGGTGGCTGGGGCTGCGCGCCGAGCAGCGACGGGTGCTGCATAGGGAAGTCACCGAGGCATTTCGCGACGCCGAGACGGCCGGGAAGACCGAAGAGGGCAAGAAGGTCGTCAAGAAAGGCCTGTCGGAGTACTTCCTGTTCACCATCGAAGGCCGGGAGGACATCAAGCACGGCGAGCCCAAGCGGCTCGTGTCCATGCGGGCCGCCGACGTGCCCCTGGAGTGCATCTACAAGCTCACCGACCGCGACGGCGGGAAGCACTTCACCAAGTACT
>CAZNSB010000894.1:0-1602 GCA_964575155.1 uncultured Planctomycetaceae bacterium
CTGCATGACAAGCTCCCAGCCTTTCCGGGCGTTCGGCGCGCCGACCCAGAGGAAGTTCGACCTCGCCGCCGAGGCCGTCGTCGCCCTCAAGGCCCACCTCACGCCCCGCGACGCGCTGACGGTGATCACCTTCGCCGACGCCGCCGCCGTCGCCTACGACAGCGGCGACGCCGCGTGCGACTTCGCCGCCCTCGCCGACCGCCTGCGGGCCGTCCGCGCCAGGGGCACCACCCACGTCACCGCGGCCCTGGCCGAGGCCCTCCGCAGGCCGCCCCGCCGCCGGCGAAAGGGCATGATCCTCATCCTCAGCGACCTGGCCACCGAAGAGTTCAACCCCGCCGCCTGGGCCGACAGGCTCCGCCAGGGAAAGGTCCACCTGGCCGTGGTCGCCATCGGCGAGGCGACGTCAACCCGCCCGGCCGTGACCACGGCGACCGCCGCCGAACCGCCGCTCGGAAGGCTCGCCGAGCTGCTCAAGCCCCACGCCGCCTACGTCCGCCGGGACCACCTGGCCGGACTGGCGAGGGTCTTCGCCGAGCTGGTCCGCGGGGGGCGGGGCTCGGTCATCCACGAAGGCCCCACGCAGACCGTCGCCGAAGCGCCGCTGTTCGACACCCGCCTGACGACCCTCGGCACCCTCGACGCCTACATCCTCACCGCCCTACAGCCGGGGGCCGAGCTGCTGGCCCGCACCGCCGGCGGCGACCCGATCCTCGCCCGCCGGCAGGTGGGCCTCGGGCGCAGCGTCGCCCTCGCCGTCCCGCTGGATGCCGCCCGGAACGCCGCCTGGGCGAAGTCGCCCGCCGCGGCCAGGCTCCTGCCGGCCGCAGTCGCCTGGACGCTCCGCCCCGACAACGACCCGCGCTTCGCCGCCGAGCTGACGCGCGAAGACGGCGAGCTGCTCGTCGAGGTGACCGCCCGCCAGGACGACGCGGCGCTGAACGACCTTTCGCTGACCGCCGCCGTCGCCGCCGGCGGCGACGACGTCCGCGCCGCCGCCCTCGACCAGACCGCCCCGGGGCGATACGAGGGGCGTGCGGCGTGCCCGCCGCACCTTCCGGCGGCCGTCGCCGTCCGCAACGCCGACGGCGCCACCGTCTGGCGCGGCGCCGCCGCCGTAAGCTGCCGGGAGGAGTTCCGCCGTCTCGGCGCCGACCGCGAGAGCCTCGAGCGCCTGGCGGCGCTGACCGGCGGGCAGGTCGTCTCCGCCGACGACCTCGCCCACACCCTCCGCGAGTCCCACGCCCAGAGGATGACCGAGCTGTGGCCGTGGCTGCTTGCGGCGGCCCTGGCCCTGATGCTCGCCGAATGGTGCTTGGCCCGCATCAGGCGGCGGTGAAGCTGCCTGCGGACCGGCGACGCCGCAACGCCGAGTCGCGGCGCCCGCCCGGTCACAGACCGGCCAGGTCGAACGCCTCGTATTCGCACGTGCACGGCGGGTCGGCTCAGGCTACCGGCGCGTGGCCACCCATTCGCCCCGGACCGTCAGGACGGTTCGCCAGCCGGCGCGGGGCAGGCGGAACTCCTCGATCCGCCAGCCATCGCGTCCCCAGCCGGCCACGTACTCCACCTTGCCCTCGTAGACCCCCCGCGCCCCGAAGC
>CAZNSB010000895.1:0-1601 GCA_964575155.1 uncultured Planctomycetaceae bacterium
TCGCCGAACCGCCCGAACCCCCGCCTCGCCGCGTATCCCGCCATCCCGGAGGCCTCCATCGCGCCCGCCGGCAGCGCGCCCCCGCCGGCGCCGGCCAGCGGCTCGAAGCCGATCTTCACGCCCTTCAGCTCCCGCTCGGTGCCCACGACCACCTGGGCGGCGTACGTCCCCCCCCGCGCGCCCACCAGACGGATCGAGCCAGCATCCCCCCCGGGCTCGAGGTATTCCGGCGAGTACACCCGCCGGTGCATGTCCGCCGACCACACCTGCCCCCCCGCCGGGCGACGGATCGCCGAGGGGATCGCCGCCCCCGAGGCCCGAAGCTCGATCCGGTTCAGCACGGCGTGCGGCCAGGCGCGCGGCTTGCCGAACCCGCCGTACCACGCGTGGTCGTAGACGACCTTCGGGTGCAGCGGGGCGGCGTGGACCTCCACGGCCAGGACGTTCGTCCCCGCCCGGAGCAGCCGCCGCGGGACCCGCACCGGCCCGAGGCTGCGGCTGCGCGCCCGGTACACGCGCGACTGCGGGCGGACCTTCCAGTCGGCGTATCCCCAGTGCTTCGGCGGGGCCTTGCCCTTCAGCCGGTTCCGGGCCCTGGCCAGGTCCCTCCCGGTCAGCTCCTCGAAGGGCATCAGGTACGCCTCCAGCGGATACCCCTCCGCCCGCGTCTGGTCCGTCACGGCGGCTTCCCGCCCGCCTCCGCCCGCCAAGTGCCCGCGGGCCACCTCCTCGCCGTTCAGGAGCACCCGCACGCCGCCGACGTACTCGGCCCGCAGCAGCACCTCCCCGACCTTGTCCCGCTCCGGCACGCGGAACCGGTACCGCAGGTACGCCACCTCCAGCCCCGGCGTCGGCGTGGACCACTGGGAGAAGTACATGCCCGTCGCCGGCCCGACGGCGAACGGCTTGATGAAGCGCATCCAAGTGCTGTCGTCGAAGTCCGCCGCGCTCCACCCCGACGGAGGCGGAGGAACGTGACACGCCCGCTCCATCTCCTCCGACTTGCTCAGCCCGTGCGAGATCACCACGTATCGCGTCACCGCGTGATCCCGCCAGTCCTCCTTCGACCAATCCAGCTTCCTGTACCCCAGCCGACGCTTCACGTCCCGCTCCAGCCGCTTCAGGCCCTTCGCCCCGAGGTGCCGCTCGCCCTCGGCCTTCAGCGCCTCCCCGTCCACCCAGTCCCACCCGAACTGGTAGTACGCGCGGCAGTAGGCGTTCTCGTTGAGCACGACCCCGGCGCCGGGCCCGGCCGGCGGCGGCGTCTCCGCCGCCGACAGGATCGCCGATACGCACAGAACGCCCGCCAACGCCGCTCGCTGCATTCGCCTGCCGACTCTCACGATCTTCTCGCTCCTCAACGCATTCGTCCTCAACGCCGGTCCCGCCCCCCGCCGCAGCCTAAGACACAACCCCAGTCCGCGCCAAAAGTAACGCAATACCTAAGCCGGATTTCCGGGATAACCCCCCGCCCACGCGCCCGGGCGATCCGACGTGCATTATACTCCTCCCCGGCCCCCCCCCCTCCAGGGGGGAGGGAGGCGAGGGCGCGGGATGCGGGTGGCTCACCCTCCTCCCCGGCTCCTCTCCCTTCCGGGGGG
>CAZNSB010000896.1:0-984 GCA_964575155.1 uncultured Planctomycetaceae bacterium
CCGTAGAAGACGCGTCTCGCCCCGGCGGGGCAAGCCACGGCACCCGGGGGAAAACCATTTGCACGGTCGTCGGGGCCGGGGGAAGATGTCCGGCCGACCGCGCGATGTCCTCAGGAGCCGCCGCCGAGCCATGCCTTATCCCTGGACGGGCCTGCTGGCCTTTCTCGTCAAGGCCATCGTCATCTCGATGTCGGGGGTGATGGCCCCCGGTCCGGTGACGGCCGCCACCGTCGCCGCCGGTCTCCGCCGCCGTCACGCCGGGGGGCTGATCGCCGTCGGGCACGGGATCGTCGAGTTCCCCCTCATGGCGCTCATCATGGCGGGGATCGGCAGGCTCCTGGCCAGCCCGCACGTCCGCGTGGGCATCGGTCTGGTCGGGGGGGTGTTCCTGGCCCTGATGGGTGTCCAGATGCTGATCGGTCTGCGGACCCCGGCCGGGGACGCGCCCCCCGCCGCCCGGCGCCACCCCGTATGGACGGGCGTCCTGCTGACCGCCGGCAACCCCTACTTCCTGCTCTGGTGGGCCACCATCGGTCTGGCACTGGCGACCGACGCCGCCCGCTTCGGCGCCGCCGCCTTCGGCACCTTCGCCGTCATCCACTGGCTGTGCGACCTCGCCTGGCTGGAGGCGCTGTCACTGGCGACCTTCAGGGGCTCCAGGCTCCTCGGCGAGCGGAGCCAGAGGATACTCCTGGCCGTCTGCGCCGCGGCGCTGCTGATCTTCGCGGGGATGTTCATCCACGACGCCGCCCGCAGGCTCCTCGCCGCCGCGCCGGGGTCCTGACGGAGCTGGGCGAGACGTCCAGGGCGGCCGCGGACATCGAACGAGCCGTGGCTCTCACAGAGCCCAGTCGGCGCCGTGGCACAGTATCGCACGTCAGGCGCCGAGCGGCCCTCCAGCTGGCTTGCCTTGCCGTCAAATCGGGCCAGGCGGATCTCCTTGACCGAGCGGCCCGGCTGGCGCCACCAGACCCTGTGCTGAAG
>CAZNSB010000896.1:994-1595 GCA_964575155.1 uncultured Planctomycetaceae bacterium
GGCGCCGAGCCGAGATAACCCCGCTTCAGGGCGGGCCATCGGCCCTGACCGGGGGTTCAACAGACGATGGCTGCCGCGGCGGCGGGGCCGGATGCGACCGCCGGGCGGATTCGACAAGACAAGGAAGCATGCCCAAATGAACAGACCGATAGCCGTCTGGTGTCTTGCCGGTGCGGTCCTGGCGGGCTGGGCGCTGTGCCCGGGCTGCAAGAAGAAAGAGGACCGCCTCCACAAGGACAAGAAGGTCAGCGAGTGGGTGCAGCAGTTGATGGCCGGCGACGGGGGGATGCGCTACGAGGCGATCACCGCGTGCATCGAGCTGGGTCCGGAGGCCGAGGACGCCGTCGAGCAGTTGATGAACCTGATGCGGTACGACAAGGACGGTCGGATCCGCGCCCACGCCGCCGCCGCTTTGGCGAAGATCGGACGGAAGGCCGTCCCGGAGCTGGAGCGGGCCCTCCGCAAGGGCGAAACGGAGGTCATCCGCTCGATGGCCGCCCACACCCTCAGTCAGATGGGCCCGGAGGCGGCGGAGGCGGTCGAGGCCCTGATAGAGGCGCTGCGAAAGGACACCGAGCGGGACGTGCGCGTGGCGGCCGGG
>CAZNSB010000897.1:0-1593 GCA_964575155.1 uncultured Planctomycetaceae bacterium
CCCTCACGCTGCACGTGGCGTAGGATCTCGACGTGCTGGCCCTTCTGGCCGCGGACGATCGGCGCAAGGACCATGAACCGCGTGCCCTCGGGCAGCTTGCGGATCGCGTCCACCATCTGCGCGACGGTCTGGGAGGTGATGGGGCGCCCGCAGATCCAGCAGTGCGGCTCGCCCACGCGGGCGTAAAGCAGGCGCAGGTAGTCGTATATCTCCGTGGTGGTCGCGACGGTGGACCTGGGGTTGGCCCCGCCGCCGCGCTGCCCGATCGCCACCGTCGGGGGCAGGCCCTCGATGTGCTCCACGTCCGGCTTCGACAACTGCGCCAGGAACTGCCGCGCGTAGGCCGACAGGCTCTCCACGTACTTCCGCTGGCCCTCGGCGTAGATCGTGTCGAACGCCAGGGAACTCTTGCCCGAGCCGCTGAGGCCGGTGATCACCACCAGCTTGTCGCGGGGAATCCGGACGTCGATGCCGCGGAGGTTGTGCTCCTTGGCGCCGAGGATGACGATCTCGCGCGGCCGCTCGGGCGCCGCTGCGGCGGGCGGCTCAGCCGTTGCCGTCGCTGCCGCCGGCACCGCGGCCGGCCTGGCCTTCGCCCGGGATGTCCGTTTCGTCCTGGCCATCGATGTCAAACCCGGCATTATACCGCCGCCGCCCACCGGTCGGCAAGGCCGCGCCCGGAAACTGCCCAGGGGGCGCGATTTCCGGGGGGCAATCGCACCGGCGTTGCGATATACTCCCGGAAAAGCGGGGCGCGCAGCAGGCGCCGTGGGGATTTGCCCGGCGCCGCTGCGGGCGGGTTCGCGCCGGCGGCGCCACGGGAGAACGCGGATGCGATATGCCGTCATCATGGCGGGGGGGGCGGGCAAGCGGCTGTGGCCGGCCAGCAGGGCGGCGCGACCCAAGCAACTGCTGCCCCTGCTGGAGGGCAAGAGCCTGCTGGAGATCGCCGTCGAGCGCCTGGGGGGGATGTTCGAGCCGGGGCGGATCGTCGTGGTCACCAGCGCCCGGTACGGCGCCCAGGTGGCCGAGGCGCTGCCGCAGATACCCGCGGAGAACATAGTCGGCGAGCCGGAGGGCCGAGACACGGCCAACGCCATCGCCCTGGGCGCCCAGATTTTGGCCGGCAGGGACGCGGAGGCGACGATGGCCGTCTTCACAGCCGACCACGTCATCCGCCCCGAGCAGAAGCTTCTGGAGGCCGTCCGGGCCGCCTGCGAGGCCGCCGAGAGCAGCCCCGGCGCCCTGGTGACCTTCGGCATCCGCCCCACCTGGCCGCACATGGGGCTGGGCTACATCGAGTGCGGCCGGAGCGTCACCGACGGCATCCACGAGGTTCTGGCGTTCACGGAGAAGCCCGACCACCGCCTCGCGCGCAGCTACGTCGAGAGCGGCAGGCACTACTGGAACAGCGGCATGTTCGTCTGGACGGTCGCCTCGATCCGCGAGGCCCTGAGGCGGTTCCTGCCCGATTCGCTGGACAAGCTGGCGCCCGTTGCCGAGGCCGTGCGCGGTGGTAAGGACTACCGACCCATCCTCGACGAGGTCTATCCGACGCTCCGGAAGATCAGCATCGACTACGCGGTCATGGAG
>CAZNSB010000898.1:0-1590 GCA_964575155.1 uncultured Planctomycetaceae bacterium
AGTTCCGCCCGCCCGGTCAGGGCGTAGCCCGTCGCCGTCGCGATCATCGCTTCCTCTGGTAGATGCAGTCGTCGCAGCGCTCGCCGTCGGTCCGCTCGCAGGGGTGGCTCCAGACGCGATGGGCGTGCGACGCCATCCGGTTGTCGTGGCCGGGGAAACAGTGGCTCTCCGTGACGACCTTCCCCGGCGTGGGCGTCTGGTGCTTCCTCAGGTTGTTCCGGATCGCTGGAAGCGACATTCGGCTCTCCTGCTCCACAGGCGGGGGCCGGAGTCGAACCGGCGGCCCGGGTCAATGAGCCCGGGCCACGCCCGTCCCGCCTCTGCCACGGCGCTCGTGCCCGTCTGGGCCGATCCTGGTCCGGCGCGTGTGAAAGGAGTCACGCCCAGCACGCCGCGGCGCCACCTCAGCAGCACGCCCACGCCTCAGAACGGGATGATCTCGGTCGGTCCCCGATCGCGCATGACCGCCCACTCGGCGCCGCTCAGCTCGTCAGGCTGCTTGCCGGGGAACAGCTCCGCGAGAATGCGGAACCACTCCTTCTCGACGGCCGCCTGGTCCCACTTCTCCGGGTCGCAGTGCTTGACGAACTCCTCCCAGGCCTGCTCCATCGTGGCTTCCCCGCTCGCCTCGGGCTCCGGTGCCGGCGCGGGTGCCTGCGCAGGGGGCGGCGGGGAAGCCGGCGAGGCCTTGGGCTTGGCCGGCGGGAGCTTGGGCGACGCGGCCGGCTTCGCCGCCGCCGGCTGCACGGGGCCGGCGATCGCCCGCAGCTTGGAGCCGAGGCGATTGCGGATGGCGGTCTTGGCGGCGCCCTCGGCCTTCGTCACGCCGCCGGAGCCCGTCGAGCCGTAGGGGTTGAGGTACTGGACCTTCAGGCGGGTCTTGCCGTTGTACTCCTCGAAGGCCAGCTTCAGCTGCACGGCGTGCTGCGACAGGTCGGTATCCTGGAGCCAGAACGGGTCGCGCCCGTCCCAGCCCAGCGCCGACTTCAGCGCGTCGATCGTGATCGTGTTGAGGGAGCCGTCCTTCTTCTCGAGGTAGAAGTACCCCGTGACGTCGAAGCTCGCGTCGGAGCAGTCCTCCCACTCGCCGGAAGATTGGAGCTCCTCGTACAGCCGGAAGTTGATGATGCAGGTGGCCAGCTTGTTGGGGCCGGTCTCGTCGACGCCGACGTCGATCGGGTAGGCGTTGAACAGTCCTTCACGGTTGGGAATCATGGGGATCTCCTTGCTACGCCCGGGGGGCGAAGAGCTGGTTCCAGAGGGTGGTGTCGAACTGGGTGAGCTCGAGCTGCTCGGCGAGGCAGCGACTCTTGGCCATGCACCAGGGCATCTCTTGCGGGTAGATGGTCCGCGTGCCGTGGCCTTTGGCCTTGCCCCCCGACTGCTTGGAGCACTCGATGTCGTAGCCGATGAACAGCAGGTGATCGAGCCACTCGCGGAGGCGCAGGCGGATGGAGGCCTTGCCGCTGGAGGGGTTCTGGAGCCGCGGCTCCCACCGCAGCCAGTCCTCCCCGCGCGGGTTGGGCACGCTCGCGGTGCAGTCGTGCAGGATCAGCACGACGTGCCGGCCGGCGCGGACGTGGGCGTCCA
>CAZNSB010000899.1:0-1586 GCA_964575155.1 uncultured Planctomycetaceae bacterium
ACGTGAACGGTGCGATGAACCTGGACGGGACGCTGAACGTGGCGCTCTACGGCGGTTTCAAGCCCAAGACCGGCAACACCTTCGACATCCTGGACTGGGGGAGCCTGAGCGGTACCTTCGGAACGGGCGTCAACCTGCCCGACCTGGGCGCCGGCCTGGACTGGGACCAGTCGGCGCTCTACAGCTCCGGGGTCCTCTCGGTCATCGGCGTGCCCTACACCTTCGACTGGGACAGTGGCGGAGGCGCCAATCAGAACTGGTCCGCTGTCGCGAACTGGTCCGACGATCTGGAGCCGGGCAGCGCCGATGACGCCTTCATCAACAACGGTGGCACGGCACAGATCGCGACGTCGGCGAACGAGGTGTGCCGGTCGCTGACCCTCGGAGAGACGGCGGGGACGTCCGGAACGCTTGTTATCCTCGCTGGCGGGAAGCTGACCGCCGGCGAGGCCGTTCGCGTGGGTCTCGCGGGGACGGGCACGCTCATCATGGATGCGGGACAGCTCCAGAGCCCGTCGGTCACTATCGCGGAACTGTCCGGGGCCGCGGGCGGGCTGACGGTGAGTGGATCCGTTCTGACGACCGACAACGTCTACGTGGGCGGCACAGCCGGCGCCGCGGGCGGTGGCGCGAGTCTGAACGTCACCGGCGGGAGCGTGCTCGACGTTGCGGACACGGTGAAGGTGTGGAACGCCGCGGGCACGCTGACGCTGGACGGCGGCACGATTCTGGCGAAGAACTTCGACAACACCACGGGGGGGGCATTCTACTTCCACCATGGAAGGCTGATCGTGAACGGCGGCGACTTCGCACAAGGCGGAAGCACATTGAATGTCAACGGCAACACGGCCTCGGCCCTGCCGGACTTGGTACTCGTCAATGCGACCGTGAGCACCAGCTATGCGGAGGTGCGGATCGGGGACACCCATCAGGGCATGCTGACCATCGGCAGCGGAACGGACCTGTCCAGTACCACGGGCTGCATAGGCTACGCAAGCGGTTCCAACGGCGCGGCGGGCGTGACCGGCGCGGGCTCCACCTGGGACGTGACGGGCAGCCTCTATGTCGGCGGTTCGCCCGGCGCCGAAGGCGGTACGGGCGAGCTGACGGTTTCAAGTGGAGGCGAGGTTGTTGTCGGCGCCGCGCTGAAGCTGTGGAGCGGCGGCACGCTGTCGCTCAGCGGCGGGTCGGTCACCTGCAACTCCCTGGATAATACCTCCGGCGGACAGTTCAACTTCACCGGCGGCGAGCTGCACGTCGGCACGTATCTCGGGAACCTTCTCAACCAGGGCGGGGCTATCTGTCCCGGCGGCTCGCCCGGACTGACCACCGTTCAGGGCGATCTGGTAATGAATGCCGGCCTGCTTGAGATCGAGCTCGGCGGGCTGCTGCGCGGCGACTTGTATGACGCGATAGTCGTGACAGGCTTGCTGGAGCTTGGCGGCACGCTGGATGTGCTGCTGTACGATGCCGGCTCGGGGCCTTTCGCCCCGCAGTTGGGCAACGCCTTCGACATATTGGACTGGGGCAGCCTGTCGGGCCAGTTCGGCCAGATCGACCTTCCGGCACTTGCAGCGGGTCTGAAT
>CAZNSB010000900.1:0-1581 GCA_964575155.1 uncultured Planctomycetaceae bacterium
GCCGACGAACTCCTCGGGCTTCTCGACGCGGTACATGCTGATCTGGCTGACGGGCATGAAGGCGTGGATGCCCTGGAAGGTGACCTCCAGGCCGCCCTTGTTGGCGCGGTCGACGAAGGCCTCGACGATGGTTCCCTCGGCCAGGTCGTCCCAGGTGGCGCGTTCGACTGCGCCGGCCCGGCTGACGACCCACAGGTCCTCGTTGCGGTCGTATCGCACGACCTCCAGTTGGAGGACGTCGCCGGGGGAGGGGTCCTGCTCGAACTGCTCCAGGGGCAGCATGCCCTGGTCCTTGCCGCCCATCTCCACCAGCACGGTATCGCGGTCGATGGCGGCCACGCGGCAGGGGACGATGTCGCCGGGCTGGACGGGCCCGCGGCCGGGCCCGCGCGCCGCCTCCGCCCGGGCCCCCGTGCCCTGGTCGAGGAGCTCCTCGATGCTCTTGCCCCCGAGGGCCTTCTCGATCTCGCGTTGAAGCGACTCGTCCAGGCCGGGCGATCGGTCCCGGTCCGATCTTGATGATTCGTTCACGTTCACACCTGATTCATCGGGTCTTTTCGGCACTCAAGGCCGGATAGGTTACCTAAACCCCGATGGAAAACCAAGCGGATGGTAAGGGTTGGGTGCCACCCTCAAGCGGGGCTTGGGGGTGCGGAATGTGGGCGGACCTGCAAGGCGGGGGAACCGGGGTGCCCCGGACAAGCCGCTGTTTGCTTGTCCGGCTCGTTCCCCTGGCGGGGGGCCCGGACAAGGTAACGACACCTTGTCCGGGGCACCCTTGAGGGCGTATAGTAGCTGTTGGATCAAGGGTATCCGCGGACGAAAGGAGCGCGCTGCGATGCGAGAAGCCACGCAGTTCTCGGTGTTTCTGGTCAACAAGCCGGGCGTGCTGGCGCAGGTGACGACGGCGCTGGCCAAGGCGAAGGTCAACGTGATCGCGCTGACGCTGGTGGACTCCAGCGAGCACGGGGTTCTCCGGGTGGTGTGCGAGGGGCCCGACCGCGCCCGCAAGGCCCTGGCGGCGGCGCACGACCATTTCACCGAGACCGAGGTGCTGGCGGTGGAGCTGACCAACGAGCCCGGCGCCTTTGCCCACGCCGCCCAGAAGCTCGCCGACGCCCACATCAACATCAGCTACGCCTATGCCACCGGCGGCGCGCCGGGCGGAAAGAGCACGGCCATCTTCAAGGTCGCCGACCTGCGCAAGGCGCTGCGCGTGCTCGCGCCTCCCAGGGGCGTCAGGAAGGATCGGCCCAAGACGGTCAAGTCGTCGCCCCGGAGGCGGCGCGGATAGCCCGGCGGGAAGGACCCATGACGATGATCGGCGTGTCGATGCAGATCTCATGGCAGTTGAGCATGGTGTTGCGCCTGTTGCTGGCGGCGGCGCTGGGTGCGGCGATTGGCCTGGAGCGCGGGCTGCACGGGCGGTCGGCCGGCCTGCGGACCCACCTGCTGGTGACGCTGGGAGCGGCCCTGGCGATGGTGGTGTCGCTGGGCTTCGGCGAGGTGTACGGGGTGGGCCTGTTTCCGGGCATTCGCGTGGACCCGGCCCGCATCGCCTACGGGGTGATGGGCGGGATC
>CAZNSB010000901.1:0-1575 GCA_964575155.1 uncultured Planctomycetaceae bacterium
CTGTGCTCCGCGATGGAGCATTTCGGCCTGAACATGCAGGGGACCTTCGCGGAGTATTACGTCGTCCGGTTCGACCGGGCCCGCATCGTGCCGCGCGAAGTCGAATGGCCCGTGGCCGCGCTGGCCGAGCCCGTCAGCGTCTGCCTGGAGGCGCTGGCCCAGGCGCGTGTCCAAGCAGGGGACAGGCTTCTGGTGATCGGCGACGGGCCTTTTGGCGTGCTGATCGCGCGACTGGCGGGCCGACTGAACCTGGCGAAGGTGGTCATCGCCGGGCGGCACGACTTCCGCCTGGGCTTCGCCCGGGGGGCGGTGCTGGTCAACACCAGGAAGCTGGGCGATAAGGCACCCTCCGCGCTCAAGGCGGAGGCCGGCCGGCCCTCGGGCTACGACGCCGTCATAGCGGCCGCCGCGACGGCGGAGGCGGTGACGGAGGGCCTGGCCCTGCTGCGGCCAAAAGGGCGGCTCGTGCTCTTCGCGGCCATGCCGGGGCTGACGCCGCTCGACCTGTTCGACCTCCACGTGCGGGAACTCGAGATGGTCGGCGCCTGCAACGACCAGGACCGATTCGACGAAGCAGTGGGGCTGCTGGGCGACGACTCACTGAAGCTCGGCGAGTTGATCACGCACCGGCTGCCCCTGCGGGAGTACCGCGAGGCATTCCGCCTCGCCGCCGAGGCGCGCGAGGAGGCGATGAAAGTGGCCATGATGCCCGAAGAGGATGGGGCGGGGCGATGAAGATCACCGACGTCGAGGCCATGGTGCTGGACACGGGCAAGGACTACAGCGATCCATCCGAGGCCGCCGAGGCCCACGGCGTGCGGTTCATCAGCCTGATCCGCATCGGGACGGACGAAGGGATTACGGGCTGGTCCGATGTCGAAACGCAGCCGCACGTCGGCCGGGCCATAGTGCAGGCACCGTCTGGCGGCCAGGTCGGCTTCGAGTCGCTGCGGGCGGCCCTGATCGGCGAGAACCCGCTGGAGCGGGAGCGACTCTGGCAGAGGATGTACCGCTACGTGGGCTATTACGGCCGCCAGGGCGCGGGCATGCAGATGATCTCCGGGGCGGACATCGCCCTGTGGGACATCGCGGGCAGGGCCCTCGGCCAGCCGATCTGGGCGTTGCTCGGCGCCAGGTACCGCCAGAGCGTGCCCGCCTACGCCTCGACCATCTTCCGGCCGACGCCGTCGGACATGAAGCGCGCCGTGGCGGGATACCGGGAACAGGGCTTTCGGGCCATCAAGTTCGGCTGGGGCGTTTTCGGCCGCGATCTCGCTCTGGACGTGGCCCTGGTCCGTGCGGCACGGGAGGAAGCCGGACCTGACGTTGCGCTTATGGTCGACGCCGGCTGGTATGACGTCGACCACGCGCGGGTCTGCAGGGCGCGGCCGCTGAAGGACTGGATCCGCCTGGCGCTGGCGCTCGAAGAGCTGGACGTGTTCTGGCTGGAGGACTTCATGCATCCCGAGAACGTGGCGGGCTACGCCGCTGTGGCGGCTGCGGCCAGGACGCTGCGGATCGCGGCCGGCGAACAGGCGGCCGGCTACCGTGAGTTCGAGCGGCTCGCGGACGAGG
>CAZNSB010000902.1:0-1574 GCA_964575155.1 uncultured Planctomycetaceae bacterium
GATACAGTTCTCGCGGAGGAATTGGCGTCGGCGCCGGCCAAGCACCAGGTGGGCGAACCGGTTCAGCATGAACACCGCCAGGATGCAGCCTTCGGCGACGTGCAGCCCCGTCTTCGTCACGCCTGCCGGAAGCTCGTAGAAGCCGTACTCCAGCGCCAGCGTCGCGATCGCCGCCGCCGCCGCCACCGCCATCCCCGCGTCGAACCCCAGCAGCGCCCGTCGCCGGGTCAGGAAGGGGACCGCCGAGACGTGTCTGGATTCTTCCATGGCCCCTCCGCCGGCGTCACGGGCCGTCCCCGTAGACGGCCTTGGGATCGAAGGTCTTCTCGGCGACCACTTGCCAGGTTCCCTCGGCCGTCAGCTTGCGGTAGAAGCAGGAGCGATAGCCTTCGTGGCAGGCGCTCCCCCGCTGGCGGACCTTCACGAGAAGCGTGTCCAGGTCGCAGTCGGCGTAGACGGCGCGGACCTCCTGGACGTGCCCGGAGCGCTCGCCCTTCATCCACAGGCGCTTCCGGCTGCGGGAGAAGAAATGCGTCCGGCCGCTCTCGACGGTCCTCTTCAGGCTCTCGGCGTTCATGTACGCCATCATCAGGACCTCCCCGCTGTCGGCGTCCACGACAATGGCCGGCATGAGCCCCGCCGCGTCGTACTTCAGATTCGAAATCGTCTCCTCAAGTCTCGACACGTCGGACTCCTGCGGCCTTGGCATTTCCCCGGCGGGCTCATGCTACCCTTGCCGGCACGGTCCGGGCAAGGAGGTTTTGTCGCAACGGCAGGGCGGCCGGCAGCGGCGTGGGCGGGCTCACCCGGTGGAGACCAGGCCGACGCGCCCGCCGTAGGCCCTGACCACCTCGGCGCGGAGGACCTGGTGGGCTGGGGCGGAGAGGTCGGGGTCGGCGTGGACGATGGCGAAGGCGTCGCGCCGGGCCATTCGCAGCAGATCGTAGTCCTCGATGAGGTCGCCGATCTTCAGCTCCGGCAGGCCGTGCTGGCGGGTGCCGAAGAACTCCCCGGGCCCGCGGAGGCGCAGGTCGGCCTCGGCAATCTTGAACCCGTCGCTGGTTGCGGTCAGGGCCGCCAGCCGCTCCGCCGCGATCGGGTTCTTCGAGGCGGTCAGCAGGATGCAGACGGCGTCCTCGGCCCCCCGCCCGATCCTCCCGCGGAGCTGGTGCAGTTGCGCCAGCCCGAAGCGTTCGGCGTGGGTGACGACCATGACGTTGGCGTTGGGGACGTCCAGCCCGACCTCGACGACGGTGCTGGCGGCGAGGACGCGGATCTCGCCGGCGGCAAAGCGGGCCATCACCGACTGCTGGTCCCTCGTCGGCATCTGCCCGTGGATGAGCCCGACGGGGTAGTCGCGGAAGGCCTCGCGCGAGAGCTGCACGTAGGCCTCCTGTGCGGCGGTGAGCTGCGCCGCCGCCGTCGCCGAAACCAGCGGGTACACGAAGTACGCCTGCTGCCCCGTCGCCAGCCGGAGCCGAACGAAGTCGATGACCTCCGGCATGCGGTCCTGCCCGAGGCAGCGGGTCTCGGTCCGACCTCGCCCGGGCGGAAGCTCGTTGAGGACCGATACG
>CAZNSB010000903.1:0-1545 GCA_964575155.1 uncultured Planctomycetaceae bacterium
ACAGCCCCACCGAGGAGAAGATGTGTATCTCCCGCATCCGCTCGTACACCGTCCCCGTCATGATCGCCAGGATCATCAGCACCGCCACCACCAGCACCACGAGCATCATCGAGCTTCCCTTGACGTGGGTGGCGGTGTGCATGGAGATTCTCTGGGAGACGCTTCGCCCGGTGCGGGGGTCGACGGCGTGGCTGAAGACGTCAACGTTGAGGATTTCGGTCGCCAGCCTCGCGGCGAGGGCGTTGACTGTCTCCGGGTCGCTGCCGCCGGTGGGGATGACCACCAGCGAGTGGACGAGGGTGGGGAAGATGCCGTAGGTGCGGTTCCACTTCCGCGGGACGATGACGACCTCGCTGGAGGGCGCGTGGAGGGGGTTGTCGGGCTCTCCCTGGCGGAACATGGCGCCGCGCATGGTGGTCACGGGCAGCCCGTCGAGGTCCACCAGCCGGTCGATCGGCCCGGGGACGTGGATCGTCTTGCCGTCCTGCTCCTGCTCGGTCGTGGCGGTGAAGATGCCCTTGACCTTCAGGGGCAGGCCCATGAGGGTGACGGTCTCGCCGACCTTCACGTCCAGGGCCTCGGCGATGTTGTTGGGAAGCAGCACCACGTCCACGTCGCCGGGGGCGAGGAACTCGCCCTGCCCGCCGAACGTCGGAGGCGTGACGAACTCGCCGGGGCCCTCGAAGCGCTCCTTGAACAGGTCGGAGAGGCGAACCCGGACCGCCCGCTGCCTGCCGACGGGCTCGTCGCCGCCGGGGGCCCGGACGTGCTCGACGAAGGGGTAGGTGTACTTCACCAGCTCGTCGTCGTCCCGGTGGTCCATGAGCTGGAGGTAGGGCATCGCCACCCGCCGCCCGTTGGCCTCCAGGAAGACCGCGCCGTTGTCCTTGAGGCTGGGGTTGTACCCGTAGTTGACGCCCTCCCGGCGGAGGACGAGGGCCTCGTCGGCGAGGACGGCCTCGTACATCTCGACCATCTCGCTCAGCAGGGGGTGGCGCCGGTCGACGGCGTTGCAGACCTGGAGGCCCTGGAAGCCGGCGCGGGCGGTGTCGGCTGGCTCGAGGATCTGGAAGTCGAAGGCCGAGGAGGTCGTCAGCAGCACCAGCGCCACCACCAGGGCGGTGATGGTCAGAAGCGTCAGCGCGGTCCGCAGCCGGCGGCGGCGCATGTTGGAGACGGCCAGGGAGAGCGAGGCGGTCACCACCCCGGCGGCCTCGGCCTCGCTTCGCTGGGTGATGATCGCCTTGGAGCCGATCGCCCGCAGCATGGCGACGCCGCGGAGAAGCAGCAGCACCAGCGCCGGGATGGTCATCACCACGATGATGAAGGCGGTGATGGTGACGATGACGTTGTGGGCCAGCTTGAAGCCCGGGTGGAACAGGTACAGGAGGGCGGCGAAGACGGCGAAGACGCCGGCGGCCACCAGCGCCGTCCGCAGCGGCGTCCGCTGCGGGAACAGAAGCCGCTCGATCAGGAAGCTGAAGGGGATCAGCAGCACGAAGTACAGCACGGTGGTGGCGACCACGTCCACCAGCAGGCTCAGCG
>CAZNSB010000904.1:0-1540 GCA_964575155.1 uncultured Planctomycetaceae bacterium
GAGCGGTCCTGCCCGCGAACGGGGTCCCCACGAAAGTGGGGCGGTTTGCGGATCGACTACGCATCGCGAAGCCCGTAGATCGGGCATACGTGCCCGACGTTTCTTTGCTCCGGGCCAATAGCGTCGGGCAGGTCCCGGAGGGATGCCTTCGGCATATGCCCGGCCTACCGCCTACCTCCGGCGCGCCCTGCCTCGTGCCGGCCGTGCCGCCAAGGGGCGCGGGGCCAGAACTCCCTTCGGTATCCTGCCAAATGGCCTTCGATAAGTGTACAATAGACGGGTGAGGGCCGGACAGGACAGCCCCAAGCAGCAGCCTGAGTTGGAGACGGTGACCATGCGTGTTTTCCTGGGTGGACTGATCGTGGCGGCGGCGTTGGCCGTGGCGGCCGGGCCGGTGCGGGCGCAGAGACTGGGCGGCGATGACTGGGACGATAAGGCCGTCGAGGAGGCGATCAAGCGCGCCATCGAGTTCCTATGGTCCAGTTGGGCCAACGGCAGTTGGGAAGGCGGCGGCGCCCCGGGCGGCAACGCACGGCAGAACGCCAACTTCGGCGGGTCAAGCGCCCTGTGCTGCTATTCCCTGCTGGCGGCCGGGGAAAGACCCCAGGACCCCCGCGTCAAGCAGACCCTGCAATGGCTGGCGGGACTGGAAATGCGCGGCACCTACGCCCGCTCCCTGCGCTGCAACGTCTGGGCCATGCTGGGACGAAACCACAAGTACCGAAAACAATTCATGCAGGACGTGGCGTACCTCGTCAACGGCGTGGACGGGCGCGGGGGGTTCGACTATATCCCCCACGGCAAGCCCGGCGGACCCACCGAGGACCCCGGGCGCAACCGCCCCACGAACGTCCGCTACGACAACTCCAACACCCAGCTCGGCGACCTGGGCATCTGGGTGGGAAACGAGAACGGCGCCGAGGTGCCGATGTGGTTCTGGCGGCTCACCGAACGCCACTGGGTGCAGGACCAGTGCGAAGACGGCGGATGGTGCTACCAGAACAGGGGCGAGAGCTACGGCTCGATGAGCGTGGCCGGTCTGGCCAGCATGTTCATCTGCTTCGACGCCATCTACTACAAGAAGTTCGTCCGCTGCGCCGCCGACACCGACTACCCCCCCATCGTCAAGGGGCTGGAGTGGATGGACAAGAACTTCAGCGCCACCAGCAACCCCCGCAAGGGCATGCAGTGGTACTACTACTACCTCTACGGGGTGGAGCGCGTCGGGCTGGCCAGCGGCTACAAGTACTTCGGTGACAAGGACTGGTACAAGATGGGCGCCACGGCGCTGCTCCAGCGCCAGCGAGGCAACGGCAGTTGGGGCAGCATCGTGGACACCTCCTTCGCCCTGCTGTTCCTCGCCCGCGGGAGGCACCCCATCCTGTTCAACAAGCTCAACTACCCGGGCACCTGGAACAGCCGGCCCCGCGACCTGGCAAACCTGACCCGGTGGGTCACCCGGACGTTTGAGAGGACCGTCAACTGGCAGATCGTCCACCTCGGCGCCCCCGTGAGGGACCTCCACGACGCCCCGATCCTG
>CAZNSB010000905.1:0-1533 GCA_964575155.1 uncultured Planctomycetaceae bacterium
GCCCAATCGGCTGGCGGCCTCGCCGTAGAAGGTCCCGCGGCTGCGGCCGGTGATCCCGGGGACCTCGGCGCCGGTTGCCGCCTGGCGGAGCCCGAACAGTTCTTGGATCTTGGCGCCCAGGCCCATGCCGCCGTACTCCTTGAGCATCTGTTGCTTCTCCAGCTCCAAGAGGGCCTTTTCGCGCTCTTCGCCTTTCAAGGTGGCGTCGATCCGCGCCCGGGCGATCTGCTCTTCGATCCGGGCGGCCGCCGCGTCTTGCTGTTTGGCCCGCTGGACCTCCTGCTCGGTCCAGCGCTTCAGGGCGGCTGGGTCGGCCGCGGGAATTCCGGAAAAGCGGCCGGGGCCGCCGGTCGCCGCGCCGATTCCGCCGCCAGGGCGACCGGTGAGCGCTTCGCGGCCGGGGCCTTGCAGGGCTTGCATCCGCGCCATCAGCGCGGCCCGCCGCTCTTGTTCGGTGCGGATCTGGTCGACCAGGCCCTTGCGGCGGGACTCGCCCGTGTCGCCCAACAGCGCGGCGGCCCCCGTGCGGTAATAGAGCTTGCGGCCGAGTCCGGCCGCGCCCGGGCCGCCGTGCAGGTCGGTCAACTGGCCCTGCAAGGCCTGCTGGTTGCGCATGGATTCGCTGATCTGGGCGCGGAGCTGCTGGGCGGCGGCCGCTTTCATCTCCGCGGTGGCCCGGGCCTGGGCGGCGGCGAATCCCTCGAGCGCGCCGGTGGCCTCGTTGACGGAGAGCCCCAGGTCGCCATAGTTCTTTTCGAGCTGGCCGATCAGCGTGTTGGCCTGGGCCATCTCGTCGGAGGAAAGCCGCTGCTTTTGGGCCAGCTTTTCCAGGGCGTCGAGGCGTTGCAGGTCCGCCTCCCGCTGGCGGTCGCCGGCGGCCCGGGCCCGCTCCATCTCGTTGCTCAGTTGCGCGGCGTGTCCGGCGGTGGCCTGCATGGCGATCCCCACCGCGATCAGCCCGGCCACCACGGGGTGGGCGCAGAGCACGGCCAGCCCTTTGAGCGCGATCCCCAAGGCGGTCACGCCGGCGGCCAGCTTGGCCACCCCGACGATCATCTCCTGGTTGCGGCGGACCCATTCGGCCGTGGCCTTGCCGGCCAGCGTCAGGCGGTCGGCCAGGTCGCCCATCTCGCCGGCCAGGGCGGCACCGACGTCGAACAGGACCCGCTTCATCGCGCTGTAGAGCCGGGTCATCTGGTCGGTGAGCTCGGCCGCGGCCGTGGCGTCCTCGGTGCTCATCACCAGGCCCAGCTCGCGGGCCTCCTGCATCACGGCCATCAGCCCGGCCTTGCCGTCTTTCAGCATGGGCAGGAGCATCGTCCCCGCCCGGCCGAAGAGCATCGAAGCCAGGGCGGCCTTTTTCGTGTTGTTGTCCAGCTTGGCCAGCGCGGCGGCCGACTCCATGAAGAGCGCTTCGGTCTGCTTGAGATTCCCGTCCAGGCCATAGACCGACATGCCCAGCTCGTCGAAGGTGTCCACCGCGGTAGACAGCCCCCGGGTGGCGTCCATCGCCGTGCGCTGCATCCGGCGGAT
>CAZNSB010000906.1:0-1532 GCA_964575155.1 uncultured Planctomycetaceae bacterium
CTTCATGGCCATGGCCGAGTCCAAGGCGTTCCGGTCCGCCATCTTGGTCTCGGCGATCTGCCGGACCTGTTGCCGGGTCACGACCCCCACCTTCTCCCGATTCGGCACGCCGGAGCCCTTGATGATGCCGGCCGCCTGCTTCAGCAGCACCGCCGCCGGGGGGCTCTTGGTGATGAAGGTGAAGGTCCGGTCGGCATACACCGTGATCTCCACGGGGATGGTCGTCCCGTTGTACTCCCGGGTGCGATCGTTGAACTGGGAGACGAACTGGCCGATGTTGACGTTGTGCTGGCCCAGCGCCGGGCCGATGGGCGGGGCGGGCGTCGCCTGCCCGCCGGGGGCGTGCAGCTTGATCTTGGTTAGGATTGCCTTGGCCATGTTCCAGTACCCGGTTGACTCGTTAACGAGTCAACCCGTCAGGACTTCTCCACCTGCCAGTACTCCAGCTCGACCGGCGTGGCCCGCCCGAAGATCGTCACGATCACGCGGATCAGGCCCTTCTCGGGCAGCACCTCGTCGACTGCGCCCTCGAAGCCCTCGAAGGCGCCCTCCTTGATCTTGACCTGGTCGCCGTTCTTGAACTCCACCGCCAGCGTCGAGCCGTCCTCGGGGCGCTCGACCTGCATGAGCATCTTGTCCACGTCGCTGTCGCTCATGGGCACGGGCTTGCCGCTGGAGCCCACGAAGTCGCCCACGCCGGTGGTCTCCTTGATCAGGAACCAGGCCTTCTCGCCGATGGTGCCGTCTTCCTCCAGCTCCATCTCGATGAACACGTACCCGGGATACAGCTTGCGTTCGAGGAACTTCTTCTCGCTGGGCTTGGTCCGCGGGCGCGGGCGGCGGTCCGTGGGCACCAGGATCCGCCCGATCTTCTCCTGGAGGGCCTCGATCTTCACCTTCCGCTCCAGGGCCTCGCGCACCTGCTCTTCCTTGTTGGAGGCGACGCGAAGGACGTACCAGTGTTTGGCCATATTTCGGTTCCTGAGGGCGGGGGCGCCCGGCTCGGATCAGTCCCCGCCGATCTGGAGCACGCCGACCCACCGGAAGAAGAACGAGAAGGCCAGGTCGACCGCCCACAGCAGCACGGCCAGGATGAGGCTGGTGGTGATGACGACCTTGGTCCCGCCGACGATCTCCCGCTTGCTGGACCAGGAGACCTTCTTCATTTCGCCCTCGGTGGCGATCATGAAGTCGGCGCTGCGGGGGCGGTTGACGGCCCGGAACATCAGCAGCCCCACGGCGACGAAGATCGCCACCGGCACGCCGTACACCACGTACTCCCCCCGCTCGGTGGCCCGCAACTGGTTCCACACGTAGTGCGCCACAAGCAGCCCGATCAGTCCGCCGGCGGCGAACGTCACCGTCCGCGTGTACTTGCCTTGTCCGCGCTTGTAGATCTCGAAGGCCACCTCGATCTCACTTTCCCGCCCGGCCCGCGCCGCCGCGCGCCCGCCGGGCTCGCACACCACGGCAGGGAGGACTCGAACCCCCAACCTGCGGTTTTGGAAACCGCTGCTCTGCCAATTGAGCTA
>CAZNSB010000907.1:0-1530 GCA_964575155.1 uncultured Planctomycetaceae bacterium
TCAGGCGAAGGCCGGCGACGTTTAGCGGGCGGGCTTGCCCGCCGCTCCGGTCCGCCGCGGACCGGGATTGAGATCGTAGACGGTGTGGCTGACCCCACCCACCGCGGTGAGTGGGCTTTTGGGAGTCGGTGATCGATGGCGTTTCTGCCGAGCACATACCGGCACGAGTGGGCGGACGCGGATGCGTGCAACCACGCAATCGGCGCAGCCGCTGGTCTAGCCAGCGACCGGGGCCTGCCTGCGGCTCGCGTTCTGCTGCCGTGGGACTCGCGGCGTGGTCGGCCAGCCGTCCAGGTTGCCCTGCGTGTGCCGCGCGACGTGCGGACTCGCGAGTGCCAGATCGGAGACGCTCCTGGATGGCAGTTCGACCTCGACGCGAATACGCGGATGGAGTGGCTGCGACGCCCCGGCGACCCAACGGCAAAGGACGCGGGCGGGCTGAAGTTGCGAGTTGTGTTCGACCGCCTGCCATCGGCGGACCGCTTGCTATTCGACCTCGCGCTGCCCATCGGAGCACAGAAGCACTACCAGCCCGCACTGCGACCGCAAGACGTGGGCAAGGGGCGCGACTCCCAGAGCGTAGAGGATCGGCCGCCCGAGATCGTCGGTTCGTATGCCATCTATGAACATCCGGCCCTTAGCAAGATCGGTCACATCCAGCGACAGTTTTTGCAGGACCAAGGCGGGGCGAGGCGGTGGTGTGAGTTCGTCGAGATTCCCGGCGGGCTGGCCATTGTGATGGACACGGCGTGGATGGGCTCGGCGGAACGCCAGTGGCCTATTGTCCTCGATGCGGATTACTGGGGCTACACCGATGTCGGCGGGACGAACGGCTACTGGTACTACAATAACGTCTCGGGCACGTACAGCCCGGCGAGCAGCGGCACCGCGACCACGACGGAAGTCTATCTGCGGTCTAGTACATCGACGGGCCGCGCCATGGGCATCTACAGTAACGACGGCAACCCGAACGTGCTCCTTCGCCAGACCACGGGTGCCGTCGCCGACCCCGGCATCGGCTGGTATTCCCAGTCGCTGACGTCCGGCCTCTCTGTCGAGAGCGGCACCGCCTACTGGATCGGCGGAGATACGGACGGCGCGTCGTATACGAAGTACGACACGGTTGCAGGGGCACAACGGCGACAGAACGCAGCGTACACAGGCAGCCTGCCGAATCCGTGGACCGACGATACATCGCTAAGCGCGGTCCATAGCTTTCGGAGCGAGTACACGGCATCGGGGGGCGGGGATCCGGAGGGGCGGCTGGTCGGCGGAAAACTGGTCGGACGCGGACTGCTGGGGGGGAGGCTGGTGGCGTGAGGACGCACAGCTACGGTATGGCTGAACCCACCGGGCGCAGCCGGTGGGCTTTGGGATCGTTTAACGGCGGGGCTTGCCCCGCGCTCCGGTCCGCCCCGGCGGACCGGCACCGACGACGATAGAGGATACAGAGATGGAACTGACGGACATCGAAGGGCTCGCGGCGGCGGAACTGAAGAAGCGACGCGACGAGCTGGTCGCCGAGGCGGC
>CAZNSB010000908.1:0-1522 GCA_964575155.1 uncultured Planctomycetaceae bacterium
AAACTGAACATGGCGCTCATCGGCGTTGGCGGTCAAGGCGGGGCCAGCATCAAAGACGAGAGCGTGCAGAACGAGAACATCGTCGCCCTCTGCGACGTGGACCTGGAACGGGCCGGCGGGCGGATCAAGACGCACACCACACAGAACCCCCGGGCGAAGGTCTATCGCGACTTCCGCAAAATGCTCGACGAAATGGGCAAAGACATCGACGCCGTCATGGTCGCCACCCCCGACCACACCCATTACGTGGCCGCCATGGCCGCCATCGAGCGGGGCAAACACGTCTACTGCGAGAAACCCCTGGCCCATTCGATCTACGAGACCCGCCAACTGACCCAGGCCGCCCGCAGGCACAACGTCGCCACCCAGATGGGCAACCAGGGCCATTCCTCGGAACACATCCGTCTGTGCTGCGAGTGGATTGGGGACGGGGCCCTTGGCGATGTCCGCGAAGTCCACGCCTGGAGCAATCGCCCTACGGGTGGATATGCCTTTCCCGCATCAATGGGCCGGCCCAAAGATGAGCCTCCCGTCCCGAAGGCACTTGACTGGGACCTGTGGCTCGGCCCGGCGTCCTATCGTCCGTATCATCCGGCCTATTGCCCCATCTACTGGCGCGCGTGGCTCGACTTCGGCACCGGCCCGATTGGCGACATGGGCTGCCACATCCTCGACCCCGCATTCTGGGCACTGAAACTGGGCAGTCCCACCAGCGTGGAAGCCAACGTGTCCTATAACGGGAATCCGGAATACTGGATGCCGAGGTTTGACGGCACCAAGAACGCAAAAACGGGCTTGGAAGACTACCTTGAGGCAATCAGGAAGGAAACCTACCCCACCGCTGCCATCGTGCGCTATGAATTCCCGGCGCGCGGCAAGATGCCGCCGGTCAAACTCACCTGGTACGACGGTGGTCTGATGCCGCCCAAGCCTGAAGGGGTGGAAAAGGGTTCCGGCGGTAACGGCGCGTATATCATCGGCGACAAGGCTTCAATCAAGCACGGCTCACACGGCGCCGGCGGATGCCGGATCGTCCCCGAGGAAAAGATGAAGGCCTACATGGGCAAAGGACTACCCCCCCAAACCCTCGAGCGCGTCCCCAAAGGAAAGCAAGGACACCGCGGAGACTGGGTCCGCGCCTGCAAAGGCGGCAACCCGGCCGGCGCGAACTTCGACTACGGCGGTCCCCTCACCGAACTGGTCCTGCTCGGCCTCATAGCCATGCGGGTCCCGGACAAGAAGTTGCTCTGGGACGCCGAGCGGATGGCGTTCAGTAACAGCAAGGAGGCAACGGCACTTGTGAAGCCGCAGTATCGCGAAGGGTGGACCTTGTGCCAGGACACCCGATGACGGCCCGGGCCGCACACCCACACCATGCCTGCGCGCTGCTCTGCCTTCTCCTCCTCGGCAGGCGCCGCGGCAACCTGGGCGGCACCCGCAATGGCCGCAGCAAAGGCCGGAGCGAACAAGGAGATCTTTCATGCGTACGTTGCGTCTGTTGCTGCCGCTGGTCTGCCTGGCG
>CAZNSB010000909.1:0-1519 GCA_964575155.1 uncultured Planctomycetaceae bacterium
AGGCCAAACGAAGCACCGTGGCCAAGATCATGCCGACGTTCCAGGATGATCGCGGGAAGGGGCTTGTCCAGATCGACGGTCTGGTCCGGTCGAACTGCCAGGCCGGCCTGGACGAGAAGGTGACGATTTCCAAAGCTGCGGCGCGCCCGGCCGGCCGCATCGTGCTGTCGCCGACTGAAGAGCTGCCGGCCCTGGCGGCCAAACGCGACTCGAAATATCTCGGCCGCCTGCTGGAAGGCCTGCCGGTCCTGGCCGGCGATACCGTTCGAGCGACGCTGTTCGGCGCCCGGTCGCACGACTTCACCGTGTTGAACACCACCCCGTCCGGCCCGGTCCTCGTGCACGCCACCACTGCCATCACGGTCAAGGACGAAAAAGCGGGCGGCCCGAGAGGCCTGCGCGTCTCCTACGAGGACGTCGGCGGGCTCTCGCGCGAGGTCGGCAGGATCAGAGAAATGGTGGAGCTGCCGCTGAAGTACCCCCAGGTCTTCCAGCGCCTTGGAATCGACGCCCCCAAGGGGGTCCTACTTTACGGCCCGCCCGGAGCCGGAAAGACGCTGATCGCCCGCGCCGTCGCCAACGAGACCGACGCCTATTTCATCCAGCTCAGCGGCCCGGAGATCATGGCCAAGTATTACGGTGAGAGCGAGGGCAAGCTCCGCGCGATCTTCGAAGAAGGCTCGGCACACGCCCCGGCGATCATCTTCCTGGACGAGCTGGACGCCATCGCCCCCAAGAGAGAGGAAATGGGCGCGGAAAAGCAGGTCGAGCGCCGCGTGGTGGCCCAATTGTTGGCCTTGATGGACGGCCTGAGCGACCGCGGAAATGTCCTGGTGATTGGGGCGACCAACATCCCGAATTCACTGGACCCCGCGCTGCGCCGTCCCGGCCGATTCGATCGCGAACTCGAAATCGGCATCCCCGACGCCAACGGGCGCTTGCAGATCATTCAGATTCACAGTCGGGGGATGCCCCTGGCCAAGGACGTGGACCTCCAGAAGCTGGCGCAGATCACCCACGGCTTCGTCGGCGCGGATCTCGAGGCCCTCTGCCGCGAGGCGGCGATGGCCTGCCTCCGCACCATCTTCCCCAACATCGACTTTGCCCTGGAGGAGATCCCGTACGAGCAACTGTTGAACCTCGAAATCCACATGGACCACTTCCTGGAGGCGCTCAAGGAAGTTGACCCGTCGGCCATCCGGGAAGTGTTCGTGGAAGTCCCCGACGTGGGCTGGGACGACGTGGGCGGGCTGGAGGATGTCAAACGCGAGCTCATCGAGACGGTCCAATGGCCGCTTCGGCACCCGGAGCTGTTCAAAGTGGCCAATACATCTCCCGCCAAGGGCATCCTCCTGTCCGGGCCTCCCGGAACGGGCAAGACGCTGCTGGCCAAGGCTCTCGCCCGCGAGAGCGAGGTGAATTTCATCTCCGTGAAAGGCCCGGAGCTGATGAGCCAGTGGGTCGGCGCGTCGGAGAAAGGCGTCCGGGAAGTGTTCCGCAAGGCCAAGCAGGCCTCGCC
>CAZNSB010000910.1:0-1511 GCA_964575155.1 uncultured Planctomycetaceae bacterium
GTTGAACGACGAGGGGCTGACGGTCTTCCTGACCACCCACAACATGTCTGAGGCCGAGGAGATGTGCTCCCGCGTGGCGATCATCAACCGGGGCCGCCTCGTCGCGATCGACACGCCCGAGCGTCTTCGCTCAGCCATGCGATCCAGTCAGTACATGGAGGTGACCTTCGCGGGAGGGGCGCCGGCACTGGCGGAGTTGGAAGGTCTGTCCGGGGTTTTGCGCGTCGGACGCGAGGACGACACGATGCGCCTCTACAGCGAGAGGCCCGGCCGGGTCGCGATGGACGTGGCCCGGCTTGCAGAAGCCAGAAACGTCGAGATCGACCGCCTGCGGACCTGCAAACCCAGCCTGGAGGAGGTGTTTCTTTACTTCACGGGCGACCGCACCGAGGAGCCGCACCCATGACCGCTTACACCGAGACGGCCCAAACGTGGCGGCGACAGGCTCACGGGGCCCTGGTCATCTTCAAAAAGAATGCCCTCCTCTACTATCTGAAGCCCCCCGTGCTGATCTTCGGGGTCCTGTTTCCGGTATTCTTCTTCCTGGCCTTCAAGATGGGTCGGCCCATCCCGGCCGAGAACGTGGTCCCCGGTATGGTGGCGATGGCGCTGTGGTTTACGGCCAGCGCTGTGGGCCCGCTCGTGACGCCCTGGGAGAGGCGGGCGAAGACCTACGAGCGGCTGATTGCCACGCCCGTTTCCTTGCAGGCGATCCTGGCCGGGGACGTGATCAGCGGTTTCATTTTCGGCACGTGCCTTTCGGTGGTTCCGATCCTCCTGGGGCTGGTTCTCACGGAGGCTTCCATCGTGAGTGTTCCGCGGCTGGTGGTGGGCGTCGGGCTGGGCGGGCTGAGTTTCGCAGCCCTCGGTGTGCTTCTCGCCGCACCGCCGGCGAGCAGCCCGTCGAACATCATGCTGCTATCGAACTTGGTGCGGTTGCCGTTGCTGTTCGTCAGCGGTATTTTCCTGCCCATCGCCGAGATGCCCGCGTGGGCCCGATGGGCGGCCCTCGTCTCACCCTTGTCCTATGCTGGCGACCTTATCCGGGGTGCCTTCGGGCAGCCGACGTACTTCCCGGGGTGGCTGAGTCCCAGCATCCTGGTCTTCTTCACCGCGGTGCTTATGTGGGGCGCGTACCGGTTTCATCGGCGGTGGCGGGCAAAGGGGCTGTGAGGCTCCGCCAGGCGAAGCCGAGCCGCGCCCGACGGCCCCAACGCGGCATCTTCGGCCAACTCGTCTACCGATAACCGCCTCCCTGAAGTTACATACAAACCGGGAAGCACCGGGCGCTCCGCAAGGCTTGACCCGGAGAGGTCGAGCCGATAGGTTGTCCGCCATGCAAACCCCGAACGGAGAACTCGCCCGGGCTGTCTCGCGCGACCTGTTGCCCTTCGTCGAGCGTCCCGGCCAGTACATCGGCGGTGAGGTGGGATCGGTTCGCAAAAAGTGGGACGATGCGGCCGTCCGGTTCTGCCTCGCGTTTCCCGACACCTACGCCATCGGCATGAGCC
>CAZNSB010000911.1:0-1509 GCA_964575155.1 uncultured Planctomycetaceae bacterium
CGTTGATGGTCTCGGCCGGCAGCAGTTGGGTGACGGGGATGCCGGCGACGGTGGTGTAGCGTGGCAGGGGGACCATGTCGTCTCCGTGCCCGCCCAGGAGCATGGCCTGGAGGTCGGCGACGGAGCAACCGATGGCTTCGGCCAGGAAGGCGCGGAAGCGCCCGGTATCGAGGATGCCGGCCTGTCCGACCACTCGGCTGGTGGGAAAGCCGCTGACCTTCCAGGCCACGTACACCATCGCGTCCAGCGGGTTGGAGACGACGATCAACACCGCGCCGGGGCTGAACTCCGCCACCTGCCCGCAGACCTGGTGGACGATCTTGGTGTTGGCGGCCAGCAGGTCGTCCCGGCTCATGCCGGGCTTGCGCGGCAGCCCGGAGGTGACGATCACCACGTCCGAATCGGCGGTGTCGGCGTAGTCGTTGGTGCCGGTGATGGCGGCGTCGAAGCCCTCGATAGGGCTGGCCTCGAACAGGTCCAGCGCCTTGCCCTGGGGCATCCCCTCGACGATGTCCAGCAGGACGATGTCGCCGAGGGCCTTGCCGGCGGCCCAGTGGGCGCAGGTCGCCCCCACGTTGCCCGCCCCGATGATGCTGATCTTCTTCCTGCCCATGATCGCTCCGTTTCCTTTCCTTCGCCGCACCCAACCGCCCCCTCGCGCGTCGCCCGCCCTGCGGATTATCCGCCGGGCAATGGATTTCCGCAAGCAGCGGCAGGGGGGGGCCCGCCCGACATCCCCTTGCGCGAGCAACAAGTTGCTCGCCCTACGTTCTGGTATTCGCGGTGGTCGCGGCTATTCGTCGACCAGCTCGCCTTCGACAACCTCTGCGGGCTCGGCGGTTGAATCGGCGGCTTCGAAGGTGAAGGTCTTTCCGGCGGCGGAGACGGTGACGGTCTGGGACTCGTGGATGTCGCCGGCGAGGAGCTTCTGGGCCAGGGGATTCTCGACCTTCTGCTGGATGACGCGCTTCAGGGGGCGGGCGCCGAAGGCCGGGTCGAAGCCCAGCTCCGCCAGCAGGGCGTTGGCGGCGGGGGTGACGGTCAGGGTGATCTTTCGCGCGGCGAGGCGGCCGGCGAGGTGAGCGAGCTGGATGTCCACGATGGCGGCGATGTGCTCCTTGCTGAGGCTGTGGAAGATGATGGTCTCGTCGATGCGGTTGAGGAACTCCGGGCGGAAGTGCTGCTTGAGGGCGTCGGTGAGCCTGGCCTCGACCTCCCACGGCTCGGCCTGGCGTTCGGCCATCTCCTGGACGAGCTGGCTGGCGATGTTGGAGGTCTGGACGATGATGGTGTTCTTGAAGTCGACGGTGCGGCCCTGCCCGTCGGTCAGGCGGCCGTCGTCGAGCACCTGGAGCAGCACGTTGAACACGTCGGGGTGGGCCTTCTCGATCTCGTCGAAGAGGATGACGCTGTAGGGCCTCCGGCGGACGGCCTCGGTCAGTTGCCCGCCCTCTTCGTAGCCGACGTAGCCGGGCGGGGCGCCGATGAGCCTGGCCACCGAGTGCTGCT